>CAYMXZ010000029.1:0-23369 GCA_964394475.1 uncultured Caldithrix sp.
TTATTTTTATAATTTTCTTTATTCGTTTCCTCAAAATCGATAATTAATGCTATTCCCTTGCCATATTTTTCAGGACCACACTCCTGGTATCACTTTATTACAATCAGGACATTTTCCTTTTTTGATTCTATTCTCCAATATCCAGAAGCCTTTGCGTTGAATTAAGATTTTTTGACAATCAGGACAATAGGTATGCTCCCCGGAATGACCCGGCACATTACCCACATAAACATAATGGATACCTTCTGATAAAGCTATTTCTCTGGCCCGCTCTAAAGTTTTCACAGGAGTGGGTGGGAGATTCTGCATTTTATATTGGGGATGAAAGCGGGTAAAATGAATAGGGATATCCGGACCAAGATCGGTTTTCATCCATTTCACCAGGTTACGAAACTCCTGATCGCTATCGTTTAAAGTGGGTAATACCAGGTAAACAATCTCGGTCCAGATGTTAAGTTTCCGCAATAACACCAGAGTATCTAAAACTGGTTTCAATTCTCCGGACACGATTTCTCGATAATATTTTTCACTGAAGGCTTTCAGATCGATCTTCACGGCGCTCAGCACTTCCGCCAGTTCACGCATCGGCGTTTCCTGAATGTAGCCGTTGCTGATCATCACACTTTTTATTCCCAGTTTGTTTCCTTCCACAGCCGAGTCGTGCATATATTCAGCGAAAATAACTGGTTCGGTATAGGTATAAGCGATGGTCGGGGCGCCGGACTCTTTGGTAAGCTGAGCCACCTTGCGAGGTGGAAGATCGAAATTGTCCGCCTGTTCTGGTCGGATCTGGGAAATTTGCCAGTTTTGACAGAACTGACAGTCCACATTGCATCCCACCGTTGCTAACGAAAAGGCAGTCGTACCAGGAAGGAAGTGGAATAACGGTTTTTTTTCGATAGGATCCACATGGTAGGTGCAGGGATTCCCGTAGACCAGCGTATAATACACTCCATCCCAATTTTCCCGAACGCCGCAGTAGCCGCGCTCCCGGTCATCCACCACACATTCGCGCGGGCACAGTTTACATTTCACCCGCTTATCGGGAATTTTTTCATACCAGCGAGCTTGATATTGATGTCCACTTTGACCGGCGATGATGTTCTGAATCAATGGTGGTAAAGTGGCGGAGAGAACCAGACCACTGCAACCAAACTGACGGCATTGGCGGAAAAAGTCGCGGCGATTGATTGTGGAATTCTTTTTCATAAATTAATTTTTTGCCAGTCAATTTTTTTCAGGTCGGTTTGACCTAAATTCTTTTTGCCAGCAGTAAGAATATATTCTGGTTGCCGACCCGCTTCTTTTAACGTTGGACGATTCATTTCTTTCCGTTTATTTTCAATTATTTCCCATCCCACCCGATCCAGCGCCACTCCATCGACGGCGAGCAAAAGTGAATTCATCGACCAGCTCCACTGCGGTTTAAATGGCGGACCGCCATCATATTGAGCATCCAGTGCATCGCAGATAGTTAAACGGGTTTTTTGCCGGATCAGGGGAAGTTCATATAGATCAGCTACATATGGATTCCCGGCCTGATGATGATATTTATTGGGATTGTGAATCGCGCCGAAGAAATTTTTCATTGACAGGGTAACCCCCACAATACCATGGTCTTTGAGCACCGGCACATTGATCACCGCCGTACATAAATCGGTGAGAGTGCGGGTGATCAGACTGCCCACCGAACCATTTATATACAATCGATCTTCGTATCCAATGGTATCATTGCCAAAACAGCGGACTTTGTTCCGGTTTGTTTGATTGATAGAATAACCGGCACTTTCCAGATCTTTATTCAAACGATCCCAGATGATAATATTGCCGGAAGGTATACCAGTCCGCTGCAATCGTTCAATAATCAATTCCACCAGCAGTTTGTGGGTAGAAGCTTTTTCACCGGAAAGGCAATTGACCTTGATTCCTACCACATCATTTTTTGAGAATAGTTGCGACCAGACGTGCTGTGGATTTTCCACCTGGTAAAGATGATTGAGGCCTTGATCCAGCAAGTGCCCAAGAATTTGTGAATCAATTCCTGCGTCTGTTCTTATTTTCTGATGGCTTATTTCAATAACCCGGGAACTGGAAGGAATGGCCCCTAATTCGGGTAAATATAATTGGTATACCGGGAGAAAAGAGAAACCGGCGCCGATGAGAAAACTTCTTTTAATAAATTCACGTCTCTTCATTTTCTAATCTCTTTGGAGGGAATATAGGCAATGGAAAAATCAATTTCAACAGTTTAGCGGATTGAAAAACCAGTTGTTTTAATTTTTAAGGAGGATTATATTTTGCTCACGAAAATATGCTGGCACCTTAGCTCAGTCGGTAGAGCAGCGGACTGAAAATCCGTGTGTCCCCCGTTCAATTCGGGGAGGTGCCACCATAAATGGACCCGCGTGAACGCGGGTTTTTTTTATGGGAGGTGGCTGAAGAAGGGTGAAAGATGAAAGATGAAAGATGAAAGAAAGCGTTGCTCTTCCTTGATAAATTCTTCTTTTTATTTTTCAGAAAATCGGTGTGTCCGCCGGGAACCTGTCCCGCACGAAAGATTACCTCGCTAAAGATTCTTGAATAAGTTTCTATTTAAGTGCGGGAATTCGGGGAGGTGCCACCATAAATGGACCCGCGTGAACGCGGGTTTTTTTTATGGGAGATAGCTGAAAAAGGGTGAAAGATGAAAGATGAAAGAAAGCGTTGCTCTTCGTTTATAAATTCTTCTTTTTATTTTTCTGAAAATCGGTGTTTCCGCATAGATTCTAAAGCGATTCGAACAGTTTGAATTTTTTTATATAAAAGAAGTTGTTCATAAGATTTGCCAAAAAATTTGATAATTTAATTTATCATTTTGTGATTTCCATCTATCATGTCAATAAAGATTTCATTTATTTATCATCCGCGGGCAGTAAGCGAGCAATTTTGCTGTAGGCCTCCTCCCGAAGACCCAAGTTTACCATTCCTTACTGTCCGCACGATTTAAACCAGGGAAGGTAATACGACCATGCTGGTGGAAATTCTCTTGTCTATTGTGGTTTTACTTCTGATAATCGCCGTGATCTTACTGATTGTGCTGATCCTGGAAGATCGCCGACTGAAAGAATTTATTCGCAAATATTACTGAAATTATCTTATACATTTATTTCAGGTCGATGAGCCGATCAGTCTTTTCCAAACCTGCGGCATTATCTATTTCACTCCTTTAAAATAAATAATAAGTCTCTTGATAATACGTCATTCTTGAAGGTTTTACTTCGCTGAGTTCTGCCAGTAGAAATTAATAAGTGGTGTACACAAACTGGCGAAAAAACACTGGGCCACCTTCGACGGAAAAAGCTATATAATTTTTCCAATGGAATTCGAATCAGCCCCGTTATTATTTTATCTGTAAAGAATACGAACGAAGTGAGAAACTCTCTCAGGGAAAAATATTTCTAATTAATAATAGTGATGATAACCGGCCATATGTTAGACTCGTTATTCCTCCAAGAGAACAGGGGTGCTCTATTTCATCGATCTCGCAGTGGTGTATGGTGTACTTGTTGGTAAAATGGAGTGAAAGAAATATGGCAGGAGGTGGGAGCAGAGCAGTTGATGAACAAAGAAGACTCCTGTTCATAGAATGTTTTGTGTGAGAAAGAAATTCGACATATTTTTAAATGAAGCGCTTGTTATTTTCAGGAATCGTGAAAAAAATTCAGGTGGAGAAACAGTAATGATAATTTCAAGAAAAGTAATAATTCTGATGTCGGTTTTGGTCCTGCTGATGATCTCAGAGTGCTATACTCTTTATCCAAAGAGTAAAAGAGCAAACCATTTACCTGTTATTCCCCGACCGGTAAGTGTAAAGCTTTTCGCGGACAGTTGCCGAGTGACAAATCCGTTACTCATTTACTATTCTGATGAAGAATTGAGTTTCCCGGCAGAATATCTGCTGGATAGACTCGCGACCCTGTGTCACATTTCCGGTCAGAGTCGGCTGACTTCTGAGATCCCATCAGGGAAAGGCGTCATTATTCTGACTCTGGACAAAAAAGTGAAACATAAAGAAGGATATAGGTTAATCATAGGAGAAAATATTCAGTTGACAGGAAGGAGATCGCAAGGAGTTTTCTATGGGATTCAGACCTTGCTTCAATTGATATATGATTCTGGAGATTCGGCCGATGCCATCGTTCTTCCTGCCATAGAGATTGAAGATTATCCCCGTTTTTCCTGGCGGGGTATGCATCTGGACGTCAGCCGGCATTTTTTCGATAAGGAGTTTATAAAAAAATATCTTGATATTCTGGCCTTACATAAGATGAATACTTTTCACTGGCATTTGACAGATGATCAGGGATGGCGAATTGAAATAAAAAAATATCCACTACTTACTGAGATCGGTGCCTGGCGCGCGGATCGGGAGTCCATGCCCTGGAATTCCCGCACTCCACAGGAACCTGGTGAGAAGGCAACTTATGGAGGATATTATACTCAGGAGGATATTCTGGAAATTGTGGACTATGCTGCCAGAAGATATATAACCATTGTGCCGGAAATTGAAATGCCTGCTCATTGTTCATCCGCCCTTGCCGCCTATCCTCAATTTTCCTGCACCGGTAAAGTTCTCACCGTTCCGACCGGTGGAATATGGCCGGTGGCCAATCTGTTTTGTGCCGGCAAGGATAGCACCTTCATTTTTTTGCAGGATATTCTGCGAGAAGTAATGGAGCTGTTTCCCTCCCGCTATATTCATATCGGAGGCGATGAAGCTGAAAAAAGTGATTGGCGAAATTGTCCGAAATGCCAGCAACGAATTAAAAAGGAAAAATTAAAGGACGAGAATGAACTGCAGCGTTATTTTATCCAGCGTATTGAAAAATTTTTAAATCAGAATAATCGGATACTGATTGGGTGGGATGAGATTCTGGAAGGAGGGCTGGCAGATAATGCGGTGGTGATGTCCTGGCGTGGCATTCAGGGAGGAATTGCCGCGGCGAAAATGAAACACCAAGTCATCATGACTCCCAGTTCCCATTGTTACTTCGATTACTACCAGTCTGTGGATCGTGAAATTGAACCACTGGCTATCGGCGGATATACTGATCTGCGAAAAGTATATTCCTATGAACCGATTCCAAAGGAACTGAGCAAAAAAGAATCGAAATTCATCCTGGGTGCCCAGGGAAATGTCTGGACCGAGTTTATTTTATCCGAACCGCAGGTCGAGTACATGGCTCTGCCGCGAATGTCTGCTTTGAGTGAAGTGGTGTGGACTCCAGCAGAATTACGCCAGGAAAACAGTTTTTTATTCCGCCTGTCTGCTTTTTTAAATCTTTTACATGATCTGGATATTAATTTTCATGTACCAGCCCCCGCCGGTCTCCAGAAAGAAATGATTTTTATCGATTCCCTGAAAATTGAATTGACCAACCTTTTTCCTTTCGGGGAAATCTGGTATACGCTGGATGGAAATGATCCGCAACCCGATAAATCATATCGCTACACCGACCCATTTATCATTTCGCAACAGAGTGAAATTCGAACAGCTTTATTCCTGAACAATGGTAAGAAAAGTATGACTAAATCGGCAAAAGTAATGAGAAAGAGTCCCCGGGCATCTATTACTTTAGGGCGAGAATTAGAGACAGGAGTAAAGTACAAATATTTTAAAGGCGAAATAGCTTCTCTAAATGAAATTGATCATCTCACTTTTCACACCTCAGGGATTCTCAATCAGCTAAGATTACCGGCTGAAAGAGCTGATGATCATTTTGGTTTGATCCTGCAGGGATACCTCAAAATTCCGGTGACAGGAGTATACTTTTTTACAGTACTCTCTGACGATGGCAGTCGTCTATTTATTGATGATGAATTGGTGGTAAATAATGATGGTTTGCACGACATAGAGGCTGTGGAAGGGCAGATTCCGCTGGAAAAAGGTTACCATTCCATACAGATCTGGTATTTTGAAGCCAGCGGTGCCGAAGCTCTGGAAGTCAGGTTGAAAGGTCCAGGGATTCTGGAAAAAGAAATACCAACCGAGATGTTGTTCAGGGATAAAGACATCAATTAGATATCAGATAAGTATTGATGAAGTGAAGTGCTGGATCAATTTGCCCAGAGCTGGAAGCAGTTTTCACCGGCGCTTTCAGTCGGTACACGTTGAAATATTGACACCTGGCGCCCTAGTTTTTGACTTAACAGGTCCAAAAATTTATCGACATCGGGATGATTGCTCTGGATTTTTAGATTGCCATTTGGTGAGTAATAATAGATGAAATTGACCAGCTCGTTGGCATATTCTTCAGCAGTTTTTAGCAAGCCGTAACCTTCAGTGGAAAAGAGACAGTTATTAGATATGCCTATCCATACTCCTTGCTCATTTTTCAGATAAAGGCAGGGGAGGGAGAAAGCTTCTCCCGGGAAAGTGCGTCGGTTACCGGCGCGATCTACCGCTGTGAAAGAATAGGCATAAGATTCACCCGGCACCAGGGGATTTCCATCATTTCCTCGACCATCCCAGGCTACTGTTTTAGGAGGATCACCTTCACCGCTGATGGTGCGAAAATTTTGACCGTCACTACGGAATATATCAATTTTCCAGTTGGAAAGGTCCTTGAAATTGAGGTGAAATATTTTTGCGGGAGCAGGCATGATGCGTGTTAATCGGGGATCTGAAGTTTTACAACTGAACAGGTCCAGCGTAGTCTGGCCCTTTCCTAATTGCCAGGAAACTACTGACCAGTGAATGCGTTCCGGGAGTTCTACTAAATTGGAAAAATCGGCTTTTAACGAAATGGGAAGTTTCTCTTTGTCCATTTTCATCTGATAAGTTCCCTTCACCACCACATCCTCTAAAGCTTGATTACCCGCTTCGGAAGAAGTTTGGGCAATAAGGGTGGTAAAGACCAAGAAACTCAGGATGATGAACAGATATCTCATTTTATTCTCCGATACTTTATCTTTCAATTTTAAATGACAAATTGAAAAGTAATTACCCCACTCTGATCCAGACGCATTCCACTGAGGGGTAAAGGTACAAATTTCCAGTTTTTCAGTGCCGCAATCACCATTTGATCCCATTCAACCGAACCACTGGTGCGTTCCACAATGACAGTTTCTTTTACTACTCCATTCTCCATTACCGTAAAACGTAGTGAAATGGTCGCTCCTACTCCCTGCCGTTTTGCCCATTCGGGGAAAGGGGGAATTACTTTTTTTTCTATTCCTCTGTTCGCCAGGGCGCCGGTAATAATGGTCTGCGTTTCCTTCGGCTTTATTTCCGCCTCTTCCTTCTTGGGTTCAGGTCGCGTCGCCTGGGGTGCACTGAAATTAGAAGCTGTCCCAACTGAAGAAACACTGCGGTTGGCATTTAAATCGATTTGGGGTTTGCTGTTGGGATTGAATGACAGAGCTTGCGATGATTGACCAGCTGAGGTAGCCAGCATACCAGGCTGACTTCCCAGGTCCAGTGCTGCCGGCTTGCTGACCCGCGAATCCTCTTTTATTCCAATGGCTGGAGAAAGCTTGATGGCATCACCTGGTTGGCTGATATTACTGGCCACAGGTTCATATTGTTTAAGGTTGATGGGAGCCTGAGTTCGCGGCGCATCCAAAAAAATCCGATCATTACCTAAATTAATAGAAGGGGATGGAGATTGTTGAGAAAGTTCTGCCGCAGGAGGTTCAGGAGGTACATTTTCCATAGGGGGTGACGGTATGACAGGTGCTGGTTGCTTTTTAACAACATTTTCGGCTGGCTTTTCCTCAATCTCATTTAAATCCACAAATCGTATTTCCCGAATAGGAGATTCAGTCGGTTGATCGATACTACCAATTCCCATATATATCATGATTGCAATAAGATGGGTAAGAAGCGAAATGGTCACACTGCTGGTTAAACGGTAACGCGTTTTCAAAACCAGATTTTTCCAGCCCCCGCCGATAAATCGCTTTACCGGATTTTTATCGGTCGACCATTGATTAAGTATGTGAAAGAAGTCAAGTCTTTGAATCATCAGTATATCAATAAATTTATTTTGTTCTTTACAGCCCTTCCCGATTGCGCTGCAGGGTAGCTACCGCCAGACGAGTGGCACCTGCCCGCTTGGATACCGTTAATAAATCGAGTACTTGCTGATGGCTGACATTTTTATCGGCTCTGATTACAACCAATCGATCAGGATGCTCTTTTATTAATTCACTGAGTGCCAGTGGCAGTGTGGTGATCTGAATTTCACTTTCATTCAGCGCAAGGGTATTATCTTTGGTGATAGTGATGGTAATGTTCGACTCGGCTTTGGCTTCTACTGTTCGTGCTTTTGGCAAATCAATTTCCATGTTTAATGGAACCATGATCAGAGGAGAAGTCGCCATAAACACAATCACCAGAATCAGGGCAACCCCGATCAGCGGAGTAATTTCAATTTTTTCAATTGGACCGTTCATTCGCACTCCTGGACTCTACTTTTCGTTTGATAATAGATAGCTGTTCGGCTCCGCATTGTTTAGCTTCATCTAACACCGCAACTACTCGATCGTGAATGACAGTGGGATCGGCACTGATTACTACTAATTTATTTTTGGTGGCCGCTAATACTATTTTCAATGAATCCGAAAGAGCAGCCGGTGATATCGGCTGGTCGTTTAACTCGATAATCCCGTCTTCCTTTAAATAAATCTCTGCTTTCAATTCGGTTTCTTCCTGCTGAGAAATAGCTTTCTTCAGGGAGGGAGTGGAGACTTTAATTCCAGACTGCATGACCAGCGGGAAAGAGACCATGAAAATGATGACCAGCGTTAATGAGACATCCATTAGAGAGGTAAGGTTGATTTCCGTAACTCCTCTCATTTTCCCCTTTTGTGAATGATCATTCATTGAAAATTTTGTACCGTGCATCTCTGCCTCTGCTTATTATTGCCTATAATGAAAAGTGCATTAATGGGTGAATCCCAGCATTATGAGCACCTTTTTGCTCACCGCTTCAATCTCGTTCATAATGGTGTTGACCCGTCGCAGGTAATAATTGTAAAATACCACTGATGGTACAGCAATAACCAACCCGGCGGCTGTGGTGAGCAGAGCTTCGGCAATTCCGGCGGAAATAACGGATGGACCTGCGGAACCGGAAACTGACAGGGAGTGAAATGCCCGGATAATTCCCACGACCGTTCCGAAAAGTCCAATCAAGGGGGAGATGTTTCCCAGTGTACCGAGAATATTCAGATTTTTTTCCAGTTTGGTACGCTGATCAATCGCCGTAGCATCCATCATTTCGGCGGCCGCCTGTGCACTTTTTTGGGATTCTTCCAGACCCGATTTGATCACCTGGGCTAAGGGAGATAAGGAGGAATTGCAAACTGATATTGCCCGATCAATTCCATCGTTGCGGAAAGCATCCCGCAGCTTGATAAAAAAGCGATCGGCATCCACCGCGGTATGCTTATAATACAGCCAGCGTTCAAAGATAAAAGTAAGAGCAATGACTGAGCAGGCAACCAGAATGATCATCGTAAAACTTGAACGCAGGGTGTCAACAACATTAATATCCATACTTAGACTCCTATGTTACTTTTTTATTTTTCATATTTTATTTTTTTTCAGAATTTTTTTGAATGCGAAGCATATTAATCCGTTCCAGAGCAGCAGTGGTCCATTGTTCTTCATTGGTGCTATTGGCCAGCATTTCATAAGTAGAAATCGCTTTTTGGGTATCTCCACGATTTTCATAAATTGCCGCCAATTGAGCCAGAGAACTTAAGCGATAATAATTGTCCGCTGCATTGAAATCGGCCGCCAGACGAAAAGAACGTTCAGCTCGCTCTATTTGATTTTGATCCAGCTGCAGCAATCCTAAGCGATAACATGCCTCCAGAGCCACTCCCATATCTTTGGCTTTTTGCAAATTCTCAAAGTGAGTTATCGCTTCTTTGACGTTGCCGGTTTCATACAACAAACGCGCGACCTGTAAATCAATCTGTTGATAATCCTCAGCTTTGGGATATTGCTGCAGATAAGTTGTAAAGGTTTGGAGCGCTTTCGGGTAATCCTGCAAACGATCGTAACACCAGGCTGAGTTTTTTAAAGCGGGTCCGTAATATTCAGATTCAGAATAATCTTTAGTTACTTTTGTGAAATAATCGATGGCGGAGAGATAACTTTCCAGCTGATAATAAACTACTCCTAACAGAAAATAGGCTTCAGCTGATTGAACACTTCCCGGAAAGTATTGTACGAAACGCAATAATTCCTGAGCGGCCGACTGATAATCTCCCTGTGCCAAATAACATTTCGATAGAGCAAATTGGGCATCCACTGCATAGGAGGAATTTGGGTATAGAGTTAAAATTTCCTTAAAAGCTTCTACTGCTGCCTGATAATTTTTTTCTTCATAATGATTAGTGGCAATCCGAAAGCGAGCATCAATCGCCAGATCGGAATTTGAGGTGGTTTCAATCACTTTTTGCAGAGCTTCCGAAGCCTGACTGGTTTGCCCAATCTGATAATAACTCAGTTGTATACCTTCCAGGGCTGCTTTATTTTTTTCGTGATTAGGATATTTTTCAATGAATGTCTGATAGCGAGAAATGGCTGCTTCGTAGTTTCCGGCATTATAAGCAGACTGGGCCAGTTTCAGTGATCCCTCAATGGCCAGCGGATGATTTTCATAGGTACTGATTAACAGTGCATACACTGAATCTGCTTTTTCAAAATGATTAGCTCGAAAATACACATCGGCGACGTTAAACAACGCCTCCGGAGCTAACTCAGACTGAGGGTAGCTATTGGCTAAATTGCTCCAGGTTTCGATGGCTTGCAGGTAATATTGCAACCGGAAGTAACACTGAGCACTGCGAAACAACGATTTCTCGACCACTGGTTGTAAATCCGGGTATTCATTGAGATTCACCGAAACAGGATAACCCCGCAGAGCAGCGGTATAATCCTGCCGCAGGAACTGGACTGTAGCATACCCATAATCCGCCAGAAATTTATTTTCTCCTCTGGTAGTGGAACGCAGAGTTTCGAATAGAGCTAATGCTGAATCCACACCGGCTAATTGCAGTTTGCACCAGGCTTCTCCAATCCTGGCTTTCTCAGTCAAATCATCCATAGAATGATTTTGGGCCAATTTATATTCGGCTAATGCGTGCGGATAGTGCCCGAGAAAATAAGCTGATTCTCCCAGGAGTAAATGATTGGCTCTCTGCCAATAGTTTTGTTCTGAAGTTAATCCGTTTTTTGGAATACTGGCATTTCGAGTGATGACCCTTTGATAATCCTTCTGGCTAAAATCATGGTTTTGGAGAGCGAAGTAGGCCACGTCAAAAAACTGGCTATCCCGTTTTTGCTGGACAATCTGGTCAAAATATTTCTGGCTATTGGCAGGATTTTCATTTATTCCCAGTAACAGATAAACTGCCGGAGTCAGTTCATCTTTGGGATAGAGATTTAGAAACTGGCGAAGAGATACCAGTGCGCTGCTGCTGTCACCCTTTTCCATTTCAGTGAGTGCTGCCTTCAATTTGGCCAGCGGAGCTAAGGGGGATTTTAAATCGATAGAAGCAATATTATGAAAGAGAACAATAGCTTTCTCCATGTTGCCAGGATTGATTGAACCCATTCGGCGCAGGCATTCTGCTTCCATATACTTGAAGTAACTGGAATTGGTCGTAACCGATGGGACAAATCGGAATTCGAGCAGGGCTTGATCCAATTCGTTCAGATTCAGGTAGATCCATCCCAAGCGGAAATGAATGGCATCATCATTTTCTAAACCAGACTGCAGCAATCGTTTGAATTCTGAGCGAGCGGCTAACCAATCGCCGGCTCGCATAAATACTTCAGCGGCTTGAGCCGAGGCATAGATGGCTTCTGGAGTATTGGGATAGAGATCGCGAATTTTTTTATATACACTTACCGCCATAATGCGGTTGCCGGCTGCTTCGTAAACCTGAGCCAGGAAATATAAACCGATCAGGCTTTTCGTATCACCCAGAAGTTGAATGGCCCGGGCCGTTGAATCCTGCCCAATAGCCTGGCGGGCTTTTAGAATAGTGATCCGTTCATCTGAAATTTTATAATTGCTGTTTTCTAATAAAACCAGTATGGAATCACAGCGCTGCCATTGATTTTGATCTGCTGCAATCCAGGCTAATCCAATTAATGCTTCCGGCTGGTAGAAAAACTGATTGCCATATTGCAGAACTTTATTCAGATAAGTTTGAGCGGCCCGTAAATTTTTTTGCTTCAAATAAATCATCCCGGTACGCAGCCAGCACTCACACATTATGGTTGGCGGGAAAGTCTGTCCCGGGATTTGAAACTTTTGCAATTCTGCCAACGCTTTATCCAGTTGATTTTCACGCAAATAAACTTCACTGGCCAGGAAAATGGACTGGGCAAAAGGAATCGGATCATCTGCTGAGTATGGAATCCCTTTTAATGCTTCAATGATAGCCGAAGCAGGTGCCTGCTGCTGGAATAAAGTAGCTGCACTTTCCAACTGTTGTCTAAGTGGGACCGATTCCTGGGCCCATGATCCCAATTCAAACAGCAGGATAAAAATTATACATACGACACTGATTTCTAACTTTGGCCCGCGAGGTGTAGCCATAATTCACCTATTAAATTTATTTCATACCCCTTCACTCTCATTTAAGGTGCTAAGCCCAGTGTTCCCGATGGACCTTTCGTATCGATCGATACCAGCATACCCTCATCCTTCAAGGTCTCACCATCCAGAGTCCAGATTTCAAATCGATATTTATATTTTCCATCCTCAACCAAAACTCCGGAGTCATCGCGACCATCCCAAACAATTTCTTCTGGCAATAATCCCCGTTCTGAAAAGCTTCGAATGATATTGCCTTTTTTGTCAATGATATTAAAACTCCATTGCACGATTGCAGAACGGCTTTTGGCTGAAAGTGTGATATGGGATATATTCTGTTCACCTACTGGTGAAAAAATTTCAGGAAAAGCTTTGGCGTTCACGCCAAAACCTCCGAAGGCATACTTCACCGCAAAATTATGGTTCAGACCAAACTCAGCGACATTTTTATGCCCGTAGTCGATACCCATCTGATTCAACATGAAGCCCACGCCCAGGGTAAGACGGCCGTTGTTCACTCCAGCTCTTATGGCATAATTGTTCATGACTCTATATTCAGCTCCGATATTCAGCATGGCCGATTCCCATCCCATAATTTTTCCCACATCTGCGCTGACCACCAGTTTGTTTTCCAGGAAAGCCATGGCAGCCCCTAGTCTGATTTGCATGGGATAGGTTTGCGATTCGTAGGCCAGTTTTACTCGGGGAGGGATAAGATTCAGAAACATCAAACCGGCGTCGACACGATCGAAGAAACGGGTCTTCAAACCCAGATCAAATCCATGACCCACTCCGGAATACTCCAGTATGTGCTCGGTTACTAATTTATAATTTAAACCGGCGGAAAATCCTTTGAATAACTCTCTGGACCAGGAGAATAGAAAAGCCAGGTCGTTTATACCGAAAGAATCTAGTTCTTCGTTTAATTCATTGCGCTGATCAAAGTCGCCTGAATTCAGATACATTAATCCCAGACCAAAACTCCCCAGCTTACGGGTGGGGATACTGCCGGCCAGATAATCGAAGTTGGTATCGAAGAAAAGAACCGAATGCATGAAATATACCTGGTAGGGATTCTGATTGGCCAGCGCCGCCGGATTCCAGTATATGGCAGTGGCATCACTGGCGAGAGCAGTATATGCTTTTCCTAAACCCAGAGCCTGAGCTCCCACTCCCATGTGCAGATAGGTTCCAGGCATTCCTGCCAGACCATCCTGCGCGAAGAGTGGATAGTGAAATCCTGCTATGAGTAGGAGTCATACTATGGAACAGCTTAAAAGTTTATATTTCATATACATCTCCACCTTATTTATTCTCTTCCTTTGGTTTATCTCAAATCCCTTTAACGGACGACGGCAATTTTGCGATGGGCATCCATCACCGTTCGACCATTGGCAACGGCTTTGGCAATAAGGATATAACCGCCACTGCCTACTTTTTGACCTTTATCGTTCGTGCCATCCCAGATCACTGAGTTTGGATGCGCATTCTGGGTATGCCCTCTTCCGCCCGGACTACCTGCCGCAATATTTTTGCTCCATACCAGGTTTCCGAAAAGATCATATATTTTCAATGTGACATCGGCATCCTGTGGCAGATAATAATCGATGTGAGTAACTGAATTTTGTGCTCCGAAAGGATTAGGATAATTTATCGGCACCCCGTCTGGCGTACTGGAAGGAGTTAAGTTTACCACTATTTCAAATTCCGCCATCACCGAATCAATCTCTGCTCGAATGATGTTGGTTTCTGTTACTCTTCCGGCAGTAAACTGGAGGTGAATTTCACCATTCTGATCGGAAACAGCCGAAGTATCGGAGAGATGACCACTGCCGGAAATCACCGAGAAAGAAACATTTTTATCGGGAACTGGATTACCGGCAACGTCAGTAAGACGTGTGGTCAGCATCACTTTTTCCAGCGCTCTGACTTCATTCTTCGGAGCTTCCATTAAGACATTCGCCACACTTCCAGCAAAAACTTCCAGTGGTTCTGAATAGGCTGGATCGGTTCCGATTTCATCCGTAACTTTTATTCGCAATAAACCAACGGCGTTACAGGTTTGGGTAAGAGTGCGTGAACCATTCTGAAGATTGATGGAAACATATTGCAGGTTTCCCTCTATTGGATCAAGATTGGTGGCATCTACCAGACTCAGATTTACCAGGTGATTGGCACCGATGACAACTTCATTATTTCCATTTTTGAATAATATTCCCATTTCAAAAGGATCTCCGGCGGCGACACTGCTGGTACCAAGTGTAACCACATAATGTAATCCTCCTACCAGAACGTTTACCTGGGCATCCAATGAAGTACGAATAGTTGGATTGCTGTCATCCAGCGCCCGAATAATCTGATTGCCACCTTGAGTCATTGTTACTGAGAAGGTAGTCTGACCTTCTACCAGATTATTATTCAGTGGAACAATCTGAGCACTGTTATCTGTGACAAAAAGATGAACCAGATCATTGGGGGCAGAAGCGACCTGGTTCCAATAATCATCTACGGCTAACACCTGTACCGAAAATGCTAATCCTGAAGTTTGACGGATAGGTTCATATTTACGGCCCGGGCTTTTTAGCGGATCATTTTCAAGATCACCAGGCAGAATTTCTTCACCAGGGAGCAATACTAATAATTGAGTAAAATTATTTGGACGAACTTCTACACTGTCGCTAAAAGCAGTTGGTATAGACGGATTATTCTGAAAATACACCAAAAATTGATGTTTATCAGCAGCACGCAGGTTCACCGGGACCTGTGCTTCACCGTTCGCCAGGGCCAGTGTATCTGTATAAACGGCAAAGCTGTCACTCGCCTGTAAAATTATGGTATCCTGCTGATCAGAAATGAGATTCCAGTATGGATCGACGGCGCGGATATGTAAGATGAAACTATTTCCTGCTGTCTGGGTCAAAGGAGGATCTTTTTTGCCGGGGTTCACACCCGGTGTCGCCCTTTCACCAGGAAGCAGGATTTGTAAGCCGGATAGAAGTTCCGGGACAACCAGAAATGCATTGCTGTACCCGGTATGAGTATTGGGCGCTGGAATATAATCGGCCGCATATAGCACGACCGCGCTATCGGCCTTGGTAATAGCCAATTGACCTTCCCAATAACCATTAGCCAGCGTCACGCCGGTGGTGGAAATAGTACCATTGCCGGTGGAGGCAGAAAGGATAATTTCGCCTTCATAGTCTAACAGCGGATAATTGTATTGATTATGCGCTTCGATTCTAAGCTGGAAAGGTCTTCCAGCCACTTGCGAGTCAGCCACCGTCGAGAAAACAAAATGATGAATCTGTCCGGTAAGCATGGTGAATTCGCTGGAACTGTCGCTGAGAAATGGGGCCGCAGTGGTTTGAACCATCAATCGGTTTTTACCCACGGTGAGCAAAGTGACATCATATTGGGCCGATGAACTGGTCTGTACTGTATCGGCTGGTAGTATAGCGGCGGGATCAGTACTGGTAAAATGGAGCTGTAAAGTTCCAGGTGAAACTGGATTAAACCAGGAATCGGTTGCATAGACAGTGGTCTGAAAAGTAATGCCCAGAGTTTGAGGTGCTGGATAGCCGCTCTTAGCTCCCGGTAGACCTGGAGTAAGATTCTCCCCGGGAACTAAAATCTTTATGTGTGCTAAAGGTCCGGGCAATACCGTAAATGGATTACTGTTGCCTCGGACGATATCATCAAAATCATGAATATTGAGGTGGACACTTTGCTCCGCTTTCGTGAGAACAACCGGGCCACTCCATTGACCATTAGCGAATTGAATGTTACCGACTAAAATTGTTCCTGTTCCAGTGGAGGCTGTCATAAAAGCGGGTTCATTGTAGCTGCTTACCGTGGTTCCACTCCCATCCACAGCCCGGATGGTGAGTTGAAGAGTATCGCCGGCGTATTGAGGACTATTGATTTGATTGAAAACAAAACTGGCGACTGCACCGGTAATGACCTGAACAATAGGAGAGGTGTCAGACGAAATTTGCGGATTGGTTTTACAATGAGCAGTAATCGTCCAATTGCCAGGTGTATTGAAACGGAAAGTACTAAAGGTAACTGTTCCTGCATTCAGTGGGGCATCCATCGGAATATTGGCATTCGGATCGCTGGAGGTGAGACCAATCGTTGCACTGGCGGAGGTAACTGGATTCCACCAATTATCCACACCATTTACCACCACTGCTATGGCGTCACCGGCAGTAATGGTTCCTACATTACCGGTCTTTCCCGGAGCAATACCGGGAGTACTTACTTCTCCCGGAAGCAGTATTTGTAATTTTGTGAAAGTACCAGGGGTTATGTTGAAGAAATTGCTCTCCCCGCTATGAGGAGTAGCTACGTAATCATAGCAGAATATTTTTACATTATTTGCGGCTTTGGTGAGGGTTACATCTCCATTCCAATATCCGTCAATGAAAACAATTTGAGTAGGTGTAATGGTCCCGCTGCCCGTACTAACTTCCAACCGACCATTTCCATTAAAACTGGTGAGAGGATTACCGGTAATGTCAGCAGCAAAAATTTGCACGGGAAACTGTATTCCGGCAGTTTGATCACCAATTACTTGAAATTCAAAATGATCCAGTGCACCAGGATTAACCAGGAACCCACTGCTCATATCACCGGTAATTGAGGAATTTGAGATGTCAGTCGCACTGATGGTCTGCATTCCCACGCTACCCATAATAGCAGATAGGGTAACGGTTCCATTGGTTAATTTGCTTCTCGGGGGAAAGAGAGCTAAAGGATCGGAGGACATTATCGCGATGCTGTCCGTGGCAGTGGTAATGAGATTCCAGTAGGCATCGACTGCTCGCACTCGAAAATCGAACTGCACACCTGTCAATTGATCAAGGGGTGTTCCAATTTTTCCCGGCGACACCCCCGGTTGAGGATCTTCACCCGGTAATAAAATTTGCAGTTTGGTAAATGCGCCAGGGAGAACGGTAATCAGATTACTACTTCCGCTATGCGGTGGAAGAGCATCATCACTGGCCGTAATATAAATGTTGCTGCCAGCTTTAGTCAGGGTCACCTGTCCGCTCCATTGTCCTGCCACAAATGGACCAACCTGTTCGGGGATGATGGTATATTGTCCGCTGGAAGCGGTTAAGTTCACATAACTGGTAAAATTACCAACCAACTGATTGGTATTGGTTTCGGCACGAATGGTAATTTCAAACGGAGAGCCGGCCGTTACTGGACTAGAAATTGGCGTGAAGGAAAAGTGATGTAAGTTTTGAGGAATCACATTTATATAAGGGCTCTGCCCATTGGCAATCTGTGGATTATTCAAAGGGAAGGCACTAATGGAATGCATTCCTGTTCCATTCAGGGTAATGCTTAAATTTCTGGTTCCATTGACCAGCGTTGTGTTTCCAGGTAAGGAAGCCGTTAAGTCAGTGGAGGATATTCCAAAAGAATCACTGGCAGAAGTAACGACATTCCAGTATGTGTCCACTCCGTTTACCTGTACGGGAAAGGGTTGACCACTGCTCTGGTCGTTGGGAGTGCCGCTATAACCCGGAGATAAACCGGGGGTAGCGATGATCCCTGGAACCAGAACCTGAAACTTTGCGAGTGAGCCTGGTAGCACCAGAAATTGATTACTGGTGCCAGTATGAGGTGTGGTCGCTCCGTCGGTCACCGATAAAAACACCCCTGCTGCTGCTTTGGTAAGCATAACATTGCCAGTATACAGGCCTTGATTCATTATAATCGTGGTGGGATTGATTGTACCCTGACCAGTACTGGAAGAAAGAGTCAGCGAACCAGAATAGTCTACCAAACGGTTACCATACTGGTCTTCGGCCGTAATCGAAATCGGGAAGGGTATACCAGCCGTCACAGGACCTATAATCGTGTTAAAGGTAAATTGGAAGAGATTTCCGGGATTGACCAGAATCGAGTTGCTGATACCCGGAGTGATAGAGGGTTGCGTCACATCATGAGCGGTGATGGTATGCACACCGGTGGTATTCATGGTGACCACAAATTGCCGTGTCCCATTATATAATGCCGCATTCGGAGGAAGAGCAGCGGCCGAATCGGTCGAACTGAGATGAATGGTATGTGTTACATCGCTCACCACATTCCACCAGTCATCGATGGCATTTACTCTGACCGTGATGTTACTGCCAGCCAGGATGCTATTCATGCTGCCGGTATATCCCGGTGCGATGCCAGGCGTGGCAGTTTCTCCTGGCAGCAACGTTTGTAGTTTGGTAAATAAACCCGGGTTCACATCGAATTGATTGCTGGTACCGGAATGAGGCGGAAGAGTTTGATCTTCCACGGTCAGGTATACCAGAGATGAAGCACGGGTTAGAGTAATTTGCCCGCTCCAGAGGCCATTCACCATGGAAATCGTGGTCGGCGTTATCGTCTGAGAGCCAGTAGAGACCGAGAGATGGAGGTCTCCGCTGAAATCGGTTATTGGAATTCCACCTGCATTTACGGCCTGAATGGTGACTGAAAAAGGTGTTCCGGCAATTTGGGGAGAGGAGATTTGATCAAAAACAAAATGATGCAATTGGTAAGAAATGACATTGATAGGAGAACTAATCCCCACCTGGATGGATGAGTTGTTAACATCACGAGCGGAGATGGTCTGCGTTCCCGGCGTATTCAGGGTCACCGGAACGGTCAAATGCCCCCCAGTAAGGGAAGGATTGTTCGGTAAGACTGCCGCTGGGTCGCTGGAGGTTAAACCAATGGTGGTATTAATTTGAGAAATCTGATTCCAGTATTGGTCAGTCGTGTAAATATCTATATTGAATGGCACACCTGCCTGCTGATCCAGTGGGGTACCGGTGACTCCAGTCAGGCTTCCCGGAAGATAAGTTTCTCCGGGAACAACATTCAGAATTCGTGAATATGGGCGTGGGTACGCTAAAAAACGGTTGCTTTCACCAAAAATATTATAATCATTCACCCGAATCCAGACATCTCCGGTTACATAAGGACCGTCAGTTTTCAAACCTGCCCGAAAGATCTGTATATTACCTATCCATCAGCCGTTAGTCAGATGAATGGTTTCAGGAAAAATTCTACCCAGACCATAGTCAGTATATTCGAATAAGGATACATCTTTATTGTAATTCGTAATCCGATTTCCCTGGGCATCCCGCGCCGTGATTTGAACCTGCGAAATATCATCACCGACTGTTACCTGCCCGGGGTGATTCCCATGAGGATTTCCAATAGGGGTATCAATACTGAAGTAAAGTACATTTACAACATCAATCACTGGTGAAACAGCATTTAGTACCATTGGATCGGTTAAATCCTGAGCAGTGAGGGTGTGCGAACCATTTGAATTGAGAGTGACGGTAATTGTCACTGTTCCATTGTCCAGGGTGGTGGCCGATGGCAGGGTAGCATATGGATCACTCGATGTAATAGCGATGAGATGAGAAACTGGCACGATATTCTAGTTATCATCTGTTGCATTAACAATGACCTGAAATGGCACACCGGTGGTCTGAGAGAAAGGAGTGCCGGTATAACCACTGGGTGTTCCAGGCGCTGGAGACATTCCAGGAAGCAGAATTTGAAGTTTAGCCGCTGATTGTGCAGCTAAAGGGGAAATGAAACCAGATAAAATCAATAACACGAAGAAGCATAGCAGGAAAATTAATAAAAAATTTTCCGATGTCTTTGAATACAATTTATTCATGAGTTAAACCTCCATATCGCGAAACAAAAATCATGTATTTTCATTTTTGTTAGTTTGTTTCTGCTGCGCTTCTAATTTTTCCAACAATAGATTGACTGAATCAGCAATCTCATGCAGAAAGTCATTAGATCGCAAAGTGATACGAGACTTATAGTCGCCTCTTTGCGCTTGCTCTAAGATGCGCTGTATGTTTACAATCGGTCCTCCAATCCGATGAGATAGGCGCAGGCCAAACCAGAAATTTACCACACTAAATAACAATACAATTAAAAATAAAATGGTATAGCGAATATAGAAGATCATGTCATTGGAGCGTTGTATATTTAAACGATCCACCATATACAACAAAATCCCGAAAAGAATAATTTCCACCGCCGTCATAATCGTAAAGAAGCTGGTAAAAGCATTCTGAATTTTGGGTTTTAAATAATAAATTTTACGCATTGGTCTAACTCACTATTGAGTAAATGTTGAATTATTTTTATAATTTTAATTTTTCATTTCTACCATTCAATCGATCTAAACTCCCGACCATCATATCGTATTGAAAAATCGTAACTTTCCTTAAATGATCTATCTCTATTGTCGAAGTTTTCTGGTTTTCCTTTAATATATGTTTGTATTTTTTATCAGAATTCTTTATATGAGGTTTTTCAGTAATGATAGGTTTTAAGTGTTCAGATTGATGGCTGGAAAAATTGGTTTTTCGTTTTGTTGTAAATACCTATTTGCGATCTACAGGATTTATAAAGAAACAAAAAAGCTATAAAATCAACGTTGGGATACTTAAAATGAATACATTAAGGTTTATTGTACTTCGATTGCCAGTGATTAAGGATAAATCTTGAAAGCGGTAGAAAGAAATTTTTATGAATGATTTATCAAGGATTTTGATATACTCGTTTAGTTCATTCTGGAGAATGAGATGTTTGTCTATAGAAGGAAAATGTTTGATTTTTTCCAGGAAGAAAAATCATATTCACCATTCTGTTTGAAGATTCAAAAATATGTTATATAACGATAAATTTATCCTCATCATGTAAATTCAGTCTCAGGAATGCATGACTCCTCCAGAATTCCTTTTTCATAATATCCCGATAGTTTTCTATCGAAACAGTTGGCTTGGGAAAATTTTGTTTTTAGTTTATCGCTTGGAATAATTACAGTGATGCCATATGACAGGGTACAAGAATAAAAAGTCGCTTTCTCAACGGCGATTGAGATTACACGAGATCATTTTTGAAGCAGATACTCCGGCTGGCCGTTGGTTTGATACGGCACTCATCATCATTATCCTTTTGAGTGTAACTGTGGTCATGTTGGACTCGGTGGTGCATATTCACTATCGCTATGGACATTTTATGTATGTGCTGGAGTGGATTTTTACCATCTTGTTTAGTATTGAATACTTTCTACGACTGACCTGCGTTGGACGCCCGCTACGCTATGCCACCAGTTTTTACGGAGTGGTGGATTTGCTGGCTGTCCTGCCCACCTATCTCAGTCTGATGCTACCTGGCGCTCAATATCTGTTGGTGATTCGAATCCTTCGTATCTTGCGGATTTTCCGGATTTTCAAGTTGGTGCAATATATTAAGGAAGCCCGGTTTTTAAGCACTGCCCTTCGCGAAAGTCGGCGCAAGATCATTGTATTTCTGTTTACAGTGCTCGCACTGGTGATTATCTTTGGATCGCTGATTTACCTGATCGAGGGCCCGGAAAATGGATATACCAGTATACCTCGCAGTGTATATTGGGCTATTGTTACCCTGACCACTGTGGGGTATGGCGACATTGCACCTAAAACCACAGTGGGTCAATTCTTGGCATCGCTGATCATGATATTAGGCTATGCCATCATAGCGGTGCCTACCGGAATTGTAACAGTAGCGATGAGCCGGGTAAAGAGCGAAGAAAAGGTTTCTACTCAGGTCTGCCCGTCCTGTGCCAGAGAAGGTCATGATCCGGATGCCCGTTTTTGTAAATACTGCGGTGCGAAGCTGTAAGAGTAAATAAATAGAAAATTCTCCAATGCTAATAAGGAAATGTCTTTAAAAAATTAAAATATTTTTTATTATTCAATTGAATGAATATCGAAATAGTTGTTCAGTTTTAATTGCAAAACCTCTTTTATAAAGATGCATTATGCCAAAAAGTAGTGCTGGAATTTTACTGTATCGTTTTCGAGATAAAACCCTGCAGGTATTTTTAGTTCATCCGGGAGGTCCTTTCTGGGCAAAAAAGGACACCGGAGCCTGGTCTATCCCCAAAGGTGAATTCACACCGGGGGAAGATCCTTTGCTGGCTGCTAAACGGGAGTTTCAGGAAGAAACTGGACAGGAGCCGAAAGGTAAATTAGTTCCATTGACGCCAATAAAACAGAGCAGTGGAAAAATTATTCAAGTCTGGGCATTGCAAGGCGATCTGGATCCAACAACTATCAAGAGTAATACTTTTACGATGGAATGGCCGCCGAGATCTGGTCGCCAACAAGAATTTCCCGAAATTGATCGGGCCGCCTGGTTTACCCTGGAACAGGCCAGAGAGAAAATTGTCCCCGGGCAGGTGGGATTTTTGAAAGAACTGGAGATCCTGCTGGAAAAGGAAGAATAGCGTCATAGCTTAACGTCATGAACTGTATATCGTTATACCGTTATACGTTATACCGATATACCGTTTTGATCATACCGGATAACTAGGTAAACTTTCACACCTCAATTTACCAAAATAATCAGCAACACATCATCTGTTCCCCGCGTATGTTATTGCTGTTTGCTACATATAACCCGTGGAGGAATTATCATGGATTCTCGATTATGCATTTCGGCAATCGTGCTGGTGATGTTTTCTCTTCTCATTTCTTCCAACAGTCTGGCTGGCGATCAACTTGATAAATGGCAGCAGGCCAGCCGGAATATGGTGTATGGGCTGAAGAATGGTCCGGACGGGCTCCAACAATCGATTTTGCAGAATATTATCCGCTATAGCGATCACCTAAGATTAAAGGAAGCAGTCTTTGAGGTGATGGCTATTTACCGCGAACATCCGGATCAGCGAGTTCGTCAATTAGCACTGATAGC
>CAYMXZ010000030.1:0-23369 GCA_964394475.1 uncultured Caldithrix sp.
TATTCCAGGTGGTTCCACCATCGGTGGTTGAGAAAATGTAACCGTCATTCGAATTGCTCATCGCAAAGGCTGTGTTTTCATTGAAAGCATGAATTCGGTGAAGATTTGAGGTAGCCGTCAGGGTTTGATTGATCCAGGTGGCGCCTCCATCGATCGATTTTAAAATGACTCCCGCATTGCCAGATACGTATACGACATTGGCATTGACCGGCGAAATAGCTTGCAAATCTGCCGTAATTGTTCCTGGTGACTGATCAGTCCAGGTGAGACCTCCATCTATCGTTTTCCATATCAAGCCGCCATTTCCGACCACCCAACCAATATTGCTGTCCAGGAAACAAATGGCATTGAAAGAAGTATCAGAACCAGGAGCTTGATAATACTGAACTTCCCAGGTTTGTCCGGCATCGACAGTATGGAGTATCACCGTAGGAGTAGTAGATCCTGCACTACCGGCAATCCAGCCTTCATTGGGTGTCAGAAAGAAGACATTATCAATGCTGTAAATGAGAGGAGAGGTTGGACTCTGAATAACCTGCCACTGGCTCTGCGCCAGCAACACGCTACTGAAACAGATAAATACCATCAGTACTGTTGTGAGTTTCATAGTGGTTTCTCCTTGATTAATGAAGATTTTGAATTAGTTAATTAAATTATAAAGAATTTTATCATCATGTTCAAGATAAAACAATGTCGAGTTGCTGAATCTGGAAAATTACTGGTAGGAATCGATTGATCGAAAATCATCGTCAGCTCCATATCACCTATCGGCCCATAGTGGTAGATTAGTTGTATACCAGTCGCCCAATCCAGCGCGTGGTTGGAAAAATATTCATACTTTTTGATAAAAAGATTGTCGAAAAATTCAGTGTAGCGGTTGTCAGTCCTGGAGTGATCGCTTAGAAAATAATAGAAGGTCCTGCCCCACCACAAATATTCCCACCGGGTAGTCAATCGATTTTGCCAACCCACCTTGATTCCCAATATCTGATATTCATACTGGTATTGATTAATTGTCATTAGATCCTGATAGCGCTCAAAGGTATTTTGATAGACCAGATCTGCTGTTAGCACGGACCGTCTTCTTATTTTATCTTTGAGGCTGATAATTAATTGATTTACCCAGAGGGGGTGTTTTATAGCGATCAGTTCAAATTCCGGAGGTTCGGCATTCAGATTTCGATGCGAAAAATGATAGGTTATTCGTCCACTGAGAGAAGAGGAAAAACTTGCGTCCAATATTGCTTCACCTGTCCAGTCATTCCGGTTAAAAAGGCCCTGGTCTTGTGGCTGTGACCCTCCGTCTACCGTTTCACCTCGACTGTGAGAGTAAGCACCTATACCCATTAAAGTTAATTTAGAAGCAATTTTTTGAGAAAAATGGAGATTTATTTCAAAGCCACGGTAATCGAGTAATCGTTCTTCCGAGGTCTTTCCCAGCAGGAGAACGGGAAGATCACTGAATCGGAATTTATAAAGTTCTGGTGTTAAATTTTGATTGAGATTATAGCGACTAATCTCAACCTTTTCCTGTTCATCAAAATAGCGGAAGGATAATCCGGTCTGAGTGCTTTTCCAATTTTTTTGTAATCCGGTGCGGAGATGAATATCGCGATGTTGATTCTCCGGTTTGGGGAAGTTCTGCTTCAACCGCCTATCCACATTATAATAAATTCCTATTCCAAAATAAGAAGATTTATTGAGGGCATATGACCATTCTCCATTCCAAAAAATACCATTCAGCACGAAATTTCCGGTACTGCTATCACCAAGCAGAAAAGGATTGGTTTCTAATTGCCGACTCTGATGGATCCATAAGACTTGTCGATCCTCCAGGCGTTGAAAACCAAAATATCCCTTAAATATATGCCTGGCCGTCAGAGGCTTTACCAGCCGAACAGAATATTGTTGTTGATTACTACTGGATGGGAGGAAAGGAGTGTGAAATGCTCCTGAATGCATCTGAAGACTTCCACCGGTCCACAGGCTAAATGCTTTTTCATCAAAAAATAATGCGGCGATATTCTCCCCGTGATTATAAAAATTTAATTGATGGTGAACCGAATCCTGTAAAATAGGTTGTGAACCGATGGGAGAATCAGGTTGGTATTGTAACCATTGTGCTACCGCCAACTGTATAATCAGTAAAGTTACTATATGAATTTTTGAGATGAGTTTCATTGTTCTATCTATTCAATTGTACCTGGTGATGGTTGATCCAGAACATGGAAGTCAATACTACTGTTATTGTTATCCATGAGTACTTTCAAATCGCCAATGACTTTAAATACTTTTCGGGCAATCGATTTTCCCTGATAGCCTGGCAATCCACCGGTAATTCCGGCATCAATATCGTCGGAAAATCGTTTCACATCATAGTTAGTTACATCTTCTTTATATTCAACGCCATCGATGACTCGTCGCTTGGGGGTAAGAATGAGATCAAACGGACCATAAGCGAGCGTATCTTCTTCTTCCAGCTTCGCAATGAAAATAGCATCATTGCGGGTAGAGTATAAAAAATCAAAACCATATTTATGGTGCAGCTGGATCATATTAGGAACATCCGGGTTATCGATATCATTGGAGAGTGGATTGTAGTACTCAAAATCAGCATGACTTAAATCCAATGAATGGCTGTTTTTCAGAAGGTGATTTTCGGCGTCCTGTGCAATAATTACCGTGCCACCGGGTGGGACAGGGTAATCTTGTCCATTACCTGGAAATTGATATAGATGAATGGAGTACATGAAATCAGGATCATCCTTGTAGCCATAGTCTTGATCTCCGATGACATATCCATCCAGATATTCCACTACTGACGAATTATTGTAAATTTCAGTGAATTGGTCATGATAATATAAAGGGGGAGGGGGAGGGGCACCATTATAATATATTTCACTAATGATAAATGGAGTTCGGGGAACCTGTTTGAGCAGGACTTTTAATGAATCTGCTGCAGAACTCATTTTGCGGGCGGCCAGGCTCCCCACCAAAATTTCTTCTCTTTTATACCCTAAATAATAAAAGATGGTATCTTCAGGATAAATTTTCTGTACACTGCAATTATAGAAATCCGGAATGATATTATGGAAAATTGCCCAGCCATCATCATTTGAAATGCTCTTATAGATGAGACGGTAATTTACCGACGTCAGCGTTACTTCTGCGCCAGGAACCGCCTGATTTTGATAAATACCAGTGGTTATATAAGAGGTATCCAACACCTGTATCCTTGCCGAAAACTGAGCAGTTTCAGGAATTAAGATTTCCTTTGCGCAATCCAGCAGTAAACCACAAAGGAAGACGACTGTAAGTATGAAACTAAATGTTTTAAATAAATTTATTCTCATTGGCAATGTGGTCTATTTTGTATTTACCGGCTCGTTGAATTTTACTCTTTAAATGAATTTAATACCTGCTGAGCATCTGAAAGAAATCGTCAACTACCATACTAAATTCCATTCCGTAAAATATTTCTGGATTCCGACGAATATAAGAGAGTGATCCCTCGGGTACTCGTTGACGCTGGAAAAGTGGCTGTGAATTTAGCATATTATTTACGAAGAAAGATATTTCGCTTCCTTTCCACAGACTTTTGCTAACTCGAAGATTGATCAGCCATAAATTGGGAAGCGTTTCCGTGCGGAAATAATACTCATCAAAAGTCCGACGAATCCCGCGGTATTGCGGATCATCTCGTTCTTTTTCTGGAATATAATATATGCTGCCATCATTCCGGATGTAACCTACGGCCAGCGAATCTTCTAATCCCAGATATTTATCTCTTTCAAAAACAATCTCCTGAATAGCTAAAGTAAACCAGAGTCTCAATGATCTGGCGATAGTATCAAAACGGTAGTGAATGATGAGATTATCCGACCAACTGCTGGTTGGATTCCAGAAAGGGCGAATCTCCTGTTGTAAATAAGGGTCTTGACGGGCAGTGGAGGCATATTCAAAATGGTTTTTTTGCCACCAGCTTTTACTATAATGATAAGCGGCATCGATCCGGATGGTAGTATTGATGGCAGGTATCTGTTCAGTGGTAAGAGCAAATTCGAATCCCCAGGATTTTACTTCCACCGAATTGATTGCTTTTCGGTAATCTAATAAGATAGTGTCTCTCGGAATAGCTGGTTCGAGTTCTGGCCAGTTTGGTCGATAAAATTTGGTGAAAGAGACAGGAATTAATCCAGAAAGTTCAAACCCATTATGCGTTCTTTCGGTGAAACCAGTAAGCGAAATTCCAATATCCCAGATTCTCTGGTCAAAGCTGGCTTCTAATTTATCCTGAGTAAAAGCTTTCAAATTCTGATTCGTCGCATCATAGATATAAGTTGTTACCACTGCCAAACGATTTTCTGGGACATTGGGATCATAATACATTGAATCTACAATATCAAAGTAGATCGGATTAGGATAAACCATACTGAGAGGAGGCACCTTTACGTTTCGGCCGTAACCGAATCGTATTTGGCTTTTTTTCGATAGATACTGAATGAAATTAAATCGTGGACTAAGGAAAGTTCCATGGTGAGTGAGCAAAGGGAATTTCTTCTGGCTCAGCCGGTTTAATTCCCAGCGATATGGGTCGAGAAATTCGAAGCGAAGACCCATTTGAAGATTAAAATCCCTCCAGAGATGACCGACAATTTCATCCTGCATATAGAGGGTATACTGACTCAGAGCCGGGATATCATCATATTTCCGAGGTCGGTCGCCTTCATTGGTACTCGAACTCGGCGGTTGCCTTGGATCAAATTCTCTTCCTGGACCATTATTAAATTCGTGTTGCATATGTAAGCCTATTTGCCAATTATGTAATATCCCCAACTGTTGGGTCTGAGATTCATATTCTAATCTACCGAAGAAATTCCATGCTCTTCCTTTAACCCACAGTCGACTGGTATAGTAGCTTACAAAAATTCCTTCCTGAGTACCAGGTATCATACGATCACTAATCACACCCGCATCCCGGCTTACGATTTTTTTATAGTATGAATCCTGACGATCCATGTTGACGGCAATATGCGCTTCCCATTTTTTTTGCTCCGTCCACTTATAGCGCAGAAGGCTATTGCTGCGCAATGTATAGTCGCGGTTATATCGTTCAGTTTCAAAAAGGTCCCCTTCTTGAATTTTTTCTTCATCGAAGGTACGGGTGTAATAAAACTTATTGCTCCATAATCCTTTTTTTTCATTCCAGTAAGTATCAATGTTTATTTGTCCCGCTAATCGACTAAAAGAATCACCGGGGACTCTGATATCTCGCAAGCTATGGGCATAATTAACGTTAAAATTGAGGAGGATGGATTTCCATGCATGGCCACCGCTGGCATTCATCTCTTTGTTGCGTGGATTGTATTTGTATTTTAAGCGATAAGGAACATGGCCGCTCACTGTTTCTACCAGCACAGTGCCTGAACTCAAATCTCCATAACGAGCGGGAGGAATTCCTCTGATCACTTCTACCGATCGGATGTTTTCAGCAGGTATCTGACGTAAATCGACTCCTGAATTGACGGTAATTCGGTACGTCGCACCATCATTTAACTTGGTATCCAACTGCATATTTGCATTATTAGAAAGAGGAACGTTATCTATCATAATTTGAGTTCCCAGGGAGGCATTCCGATTGGCTTCATCCACAGTTTCAGTTTGCCGCAGTCTAATCTGTTTTACTTGCTCTAGACCGGGATTCGTAAAGCGCTGGCCGGGAATCAATTCCAATACGTCTCCCAGACTGGACGCTTGTAGATGTTCAATCTCGCTAGCTGAGATTGTGGTGACGGTGGCCGCTTTTTCCGGTAAGAGTGGGCGCTGAGCACTGACCTCAATACCGCCAATATAAAATTTTTCTCCTTCCACTTCTCCTTTTTGTAAAAAATACTCTTGATAAATTATCTGACCTTTCATTACCGGTACACTCAGGATCACCGTCCGCCCATAACCCGGTGCTTGAATCGTAAGCGTATAACTTCCCTCTGGAATCGCGCGAAGAATAAAATAGCCCGCTGTATCACTTTTGATCATTTTGTCTAACTCCTCAATCTTAATCAGGGCGTCAGGTATGCCAGCAGAAGTCTGAGCATCAATAATCTTTCCACTGAGGTCCCCTGGATTCTGGCATTTTGCTGGAGAATACATCAACAGTAGAAAAAAAATACCTGCTATACCAAAATAAGAAAGTTGGGCTATACCGTATTTCATGAGTCGTTAGAATTGTCGTGTTTTTGTTAGTACATCTTCATTCATATCTTAAAAATTGTGGTGCTTACCATTTAATAAATAATAACACTTGTTAATCGATTTTCTTGCTTTATTTTTATACTTTTAAATGTTTTTTATCTGGCATACATGAAATCTGACCACATTCTATTACTCATGTATCTTCTGAATACTTCCTTACCTTTTGGTTGAGAAAATGGCAGAATATTTGAATGGATAAAATTATCCCTCAAAAAAATTCTAAGCAAGTTATTGCTCGATGAAGTGTTAAAATAAAAAATACAAATTAATGAATGGGGAACGCATGTATTTGAAAAACAAGATTCGCTTAATCCTTCAGCTGGTCATTTTGGGGATAGCCATCGCCGCAGTGATCAGGGCAACGGACGTTGAAGCGTTCTGTCCTTTAGGTGGACTGTTGTCTATTGGAAGTCGGTATGAACGAGGCGCCTCCTCCTGTCAGATGGGTGAAACCCAAATGTTTCTTGGGGTGACGTTAGTTTTAAGTGTGTTGATTATTGGAAAGCTATTTTGTTCCCATCTTTGTCCTATTGGAACAGTTACCGAATGGTTAGGACGGTGGGGTCGAAAATTCAAGATACAGATCCAGCGGGTGCCAACTTTTTTCGATCGCTGGTTGCGTTCATTAAAATACCTGTTATTGCTTCCCGTACTATATTACACCTCTATTTCCAGTGAGTTATTTTGTAAGACTTTCGATCCGTACTTCGCTGCCACTACCGGCTTTGGTCCCGATGTAGTCTGGTGGTGGGCGTTACCGGCGCTGATCATTACCCTGGTAGGTTCTCTGGTGATGCGGCAATTCTGGTGTAAATATCTCTGCCCTTTAGGTGCCCTCAGTAATTTAGTACAAGTTGTCATTTTCACTGTTGGATCTCTTCTTCTATTTGTTGTTTTACGGATAGCCGGAGTTTCTCTTTCGATATTCTGGCTATTTCTGGTATGGGGAATCGGTGGATTTGTGCTCGAAGCTTATCCGACGCGTTTCGCTTTTCTTCCTTTTGTTCGTGTCCGCCGTGATGCACAAACCTGCATCGATTGTAAATTATGCGATAAGGTATGTCCTTATGATATCAAAGTATCTACCACCGAGGTGGTTCGCCATATTGATTGTACAATGTGCACCGATTGTGTAATGGCTTGTCCGGTGAAAAATTGCTTGACCCTGAGGCGGGCCAATTGGAAATATCTCCCCGCCTTCGCTACGGTCGCCCTCATTGCTCTCAGTTTAGGGTTTTCTTCCCACTATGAAATCGTTACTCTTTCAGAAAGATGGGGAGAAACGAGTGCAGCACCTCATCTCTCACGTTATGAGACGGTGGTGAAATCTGTGAAGTGCTTTGGAACGGCTACCAGCTTTAAAAATAAAATTCAACGTCATAAAGGTTTTTATGGAATCGATGCTTATGCCAGTTCGCATAAGGTCGTGTTGTATTACAATCCAGCTGAGATTGATCTGACCGGGATTAAAAAAGCAATTTTCACTCCATATAAAGCAAAGATAAATACTCCCAGAGGATCCCCTCCTGATAAATTACAAATCGTCTATCTTGGAGTGGCGAATTTGAATGATAATGTTGATAATCTCAACTTTGCTCGCCTCCTCAGTCAATCCCCTGCCATCTATGGGATTGAAAGTGATTTTGGAGAACCAGTCAGAGTCCTGGTTTATTATGAAGCAAATAAGATCACCACGGAGGACCTTATCCATTTGATCGAGACCCGCAAATTTACCTACCAGTCGCCACAGGGTGAAACCACTGAGCTTGAACTGAACTTTAAAGTTCAAACTGATCCTGAGATAATTGGGGAAGTGGACTTTCAAACCTTCCTCCAGCATATCTTTACCCCTTATAGCCGCCTGTTCGATAAATTCAAAACCACTCCTAAAGATAGTATACGCATCCTGCAAGCAACGGTACCGAATCTGGAAAATTCGCAAATACGACGATTTTTGCCTTATTTGACCAGTCACCTTTCACAGGATGAGGGAGTGGTTGGAGTGGAAACGTTTTTCCGAGATCAACCAGTTCTCTGGGTGTATTATCATTCCGCCCAAACGGATACCTCTGCTATTATGAGCTTACTGAAAAAACCAAAAATGAGAGTCACTTTTAGCAATGGAAAAGTGGAGGAATATGAAAATAATTTTCTGGTGGTACAGCCTTATGCTATTTTAACAATGTCGGAAGTTCGCGCTGCTCGATGGGAAATCAGAGAAAAGATGGCTTTTTTGAAAACCTTTGAAACAGCTGACGAGCTTGAATAAAAAAGTTATCAGTCCCTGACTGATGATTATAAATAGTTATAAAGAAAAGAATAAAAAGTCGTGTGTTCCTGTTTTTTTGATCAGGGGAAAAAATCAACGTGATTGCATCAAATTATGTTCTTAAAAAATAATCATCGATCCATTTTTCTTTTTACTCTGGTACTATGCATTCTAACGAATTTCTTGTTGCATACAATTTATTGTTCTGTTCATGTTGTTCCGTCCAATAAAAAAATGGACGCCGTGGTATTAGTGTTTGTTGATTCCATATCCTATGAAAAGGTGAGCACGGCTGTGACCCTCTATCGGGATGCGATAGAGAGGGATGAACTATCGGCCTATATCCTGATTGCTAACTGGAAAAATCCTGATCAGATCAGAGATCAGGTTAAAAAAATGATCAATGAGCGCCTTCCGGTAGAGGGTATAGTTTTGGTGGGAGATATTCCAATCCCCATGATTCTTGATGCACAGCACCTGAAGTCGGATTTTAAAATTGATCAGGATCGATATCCTCTTTTGAGAACTGCGGTTCCCTCCGATCGTTTTTATGATGATCTTGATCTGATATTTAATTTTTTAGGGCACGATTCCACAAATTCTTTACTTTTTTATTACTCACTTTCACCAGATTCTCCACAGAAAATCGCGTCGGATATTTACAGCGGCCGAATAAAACCGGGAGTGGAAGGAGAAGCAAAATATCGGATATTGGATGCTTATCTACGAAGAATTTCTCAACAAAAACTGGAACAGAATCGGTTAAATTGTGGATTAGTTATTTCCGGGCATGGGTACCATTCAGAATCATTAATAGCCTGGGCGAACGAATATCTGGAATGGAGAGAACATCTGCCGGTCTTTTTTTTACCTGGCGGGAACTTGCGCATGCTGTATCATCAAATGGATCTGGATTTAAAGGAAATGACCCTTCTTCAATTGCAACAACCTGATCTTGACCTGGCCATCTTCCATGCCCACGGTGATGCCGATGCACAATATCTGGCTGGTTTGCCGGAAGGAAAAGATGTAGCAGGAAATATTGAGGCCGTAAAATATTATTTGCGAAGTAAATTACGTCAGGCAAAACGGCAGAAGAAATCTATCGAACAGGTAATCATTGATTTCCAATCTAAATTGGATGTACCCGAAAGCTGGTTTTTCGGAGCTTTTGAAGATTCAGTGATTCAAAAGGATTCTTTATTAAATTATGGACTGGACATTCATATTGAAGATATTCGCCAGATTTCTCCTCAAGCTGAATTTATCATTTTCGACCAATGTTTCAATGGTGCCTTTATTCACTCGCCTTATATTGCCGGAGAATATGTTTTCGGGAAGGGGACGACCATTGCAGCAGCCGCTAATTCGGTGAACATTATTCAGGATTTATGGGCAAACCAGAATCTTGGTTTGTTAGCTTATGGTATGCGGGTTGGAAAATGGAATCAAGAACGCAACTACCTGGAGACTCATATCATCGGTGATCCAACTTTTCGCTTTACTCCACAGGATATTGAAAAAGTTGAACCTATCTGGAACGATCGAATGGCATCAGAGAAGATGTGGCGACGGGATATAAAAGATCATTCGCCGGCCTTGCGGGCCTTAGCATTAAAAAAATGGTTTCGACAGCGAGGAGCTGATATAGAATCTGATTTAGTACAAATCTATCACCGTGACCCAGCGGGCATTGTGCGACTCCAAGCGCTGGAGTGCCTGGCTGAATTACGATCCCCTGCTTTCGAGGATTTGTTGAAGGTGAGTATAAATGATCCTTTTGAGCTCATTCGACGTTTCACGGTGAAATGGATGGGTGACATCGGATCTCCTCATTATCTTCCGGCGCTGCTAACCAATCTGAGGCTCGATCCAGCTAAGCGGGTAAATAGCAATGTCTGGGATGCTATCAGCAAAATTGGTTCAACCAGGGCCAGACATCTGGTGGATAAGTTATCCATCGATCGACTCGATAAAAATGTTTTGCAGCGAATCAACTCCCGGGCACAATCTGATTCGAATTGGATATATCAGGAGCTGTTACCATCAATCCAAAATGATACCTTAGAATTAAAAAAGCGAATTTCAGCAGCACGCACTTTTCGGAGTTACCGTTTTCAAGAAATCGTACCCATGCTGCTGCACATCCTTGCCGATCAGAATAAACCGGAAAGTCTGCGTATAACTCTGGCGGAAGTGCTGGGATGGTATTCAATGAGTGCGCATCGTGCCAAGATCCTGGATGCATGTCGGAATCAGCTGCAGTTGGAATCGGCAAATTCACGGATATCTCTGGAATTGCGCAAAACTATTCGGCGATTAGAAACCGGCCCAAATAATGTCTTCACTCCCTGATTGGGAGAGAAAAAATTTCTGAAAAAAAAAGGGAAGAAAATAAAAACCTATTGCTTTAAATGCTCGGTAATAATTGTAAAGGAATGATGTGGAAAATGTAATTGAATGCAAAAATCTGACACATTATTATGGTCGAAGACTGGTTTTTAAAGATGTGAATTACCAGGTGAAGAAGGGTAGTACTTTTGGTTTATTGGGTAAAAATGGAGCAGGAAAAACCACCACCATTAATATTTTAAATGGTTATCTTACTCCCAGTAGTGGTCAGTGTTTGATTTTCGGTGAAGATTCACAACATCTCTCTCCCCCCACCAAAAGAAGAATTGGTTATCTGATGGAAGGGCATATTCAGTACGGATTTATGAATATTTACCAGATAGAGAAATTCTATGCTCCCTTTTATCCTCATTGGAAAAAAGAAGCTTACTTTGATTTAATGGCAAAATTGAATGTTTCTCCTAAACAGAAAATATCAAAAATGTCCTGTGGCCAGCGGTCTCAGGTTGCGTTAGGTTTGGTGTTGGCTCAGGATCCTGATTTGATGGTATTGGATGATTACTCTATGGGATTAGACCCGGGATATCGACGGTTATTCATTGATTATCTGAAAGCCTATACTCGTTCCGAAAATAAAACTATTTTTGTTACCTCTCATATTCTGCAAGACCTGGATGGATTTATTGATGAAGCAGTCATATTGGGAAGTAGTGGCATCTTATATTATGGCGGTGTGAAAGAATTCCTTGAAAAATTCCATTGTTTCAAATTTATGGCACCTGATTTTCCATCTGATTTGAAAAAAAATGAAATAATCCAGAATATGGAAATTATCAGGGACGAAATCACCATGTATTCTTTCGAGAATGGAGAGAGAATTCAGGCTTTCCTTCGAAACCAGGGAATTGATTATTGGCAATTCACAGAAGTTGCCATGTCGCTGGAAGAGGCTTTTATCGGTTTAACTGGAAAATATTAGGAGGCATATTGTTTAAAGCAATAATCTTCAAAGAATGGCTAAAAATTCGTTGGACGCTATTGATTATGTGTCTGCTATCGGTGGGGATTTTAGTGAATATCTGGATAAATCTGGCCTATGGGCTTCGCTTCAGTAATCCCAGTGATTTCTGGGCATTTATCATTTTTCGAAAATATGTATTTTTTAGTTTATTACAATATTTTCCCCTGCTGGCCGGATTCGGTATAGCGATTGCCCAATTCCTGCCTGAGATTCACCGGGATCGTCTTAAGTTAACCCTGCGATTGCCTCTCCCGGAAAATCTAATCATTTTCCAGATGAATGGCGTTGTGGCTCTCATATTGATTTTGCTATTCCTTTTTGATCTGGTTATTCTTTTAGCATTCAGCGCTATTTATTTTCCAGCCGAAATTATAAAAAATATTTTCATGGTTTCATTGCCCTGGTTCCTGGCTGGCCTTTCAACCTATTTTGCTGTATGCACTATTTTGGTTGAACCGGGATGGGTTCGCCGTATCATTATGGCCATAATTTTTTACGGATTTCTGCACACTTTTTTTCAACCGGCGGGACTGTATTCGTATCAAAAGGTCGTTCACTTATTACTGCTTCTCAGTCTTATTTCAGCTGGTGGAATATATTATGCTACCCATCACTATCAGAAAGGTGTCGATTGATGCTGGTTAAAATTGCCCGTTTATGCCTTATTTTTATAACTATTTTCATTTTATCTATTTTTCTGCCAGATTTTTACTGGAAAGCATTCGAACAACGAGTGCAACGGCCCTTCGCTCAGTATAGTCCCGTTTTAAGGGATTTTGTTATCATGAAAGCCACGGCGCAAGGACCGCAATTTTATGATCCAAAAGGTACTATTTATACTCGTTCTGAGGTGGATAGCCTGTTGCCCTTCTCCAGTGCACGTCAATTGCTATTTGAAAATCGCTTTCCCGATTCTCTGGCGGGAAAAAGAATTGATCCAGAGGAAGTGAGGATTAATAATTTTACCTTGCGAGTCAGTCCTTCAGATATCAATCAAAGCCGCATCGACTTATATCCGCTTTTTGAATCTCAATCCGGGCGAGTCCGTCTGGAAATGCCTCCAGCTTTCTTCCGGATAACAAATCGAATGGAATTCATCATTGCCTCTGATAATAAGATCGATGAACCTTTATCGTCAATTTTTACTGCTGCTTTGCAAGATTATGGATTTCGATTTCCATCCCGGCTTATCGCAGGGAACCCTACCACCCGTAAACCTTTCGATGAAGGCTATTTTATCCTGGATGCCACCGATCATCTATTTCATTTGAAAATGGTAAAAGGAAAACCGGCTATTCATCCCGTTTCTATTCCTGCCAATTTAAAAATTAAGCATATCGTGGTGCAGGAAATGAATCTGAGAGAATTTTATGCTTTATTAATTACCGACGATAGTAGAATTTTTTTGCTGAATTATCCCGATTATCAACTGATCGAACTTCCAGTTTTTGATTATGATTGGAATGCAACCGATATCCGTATCATCGGCGATTTGTTCTATCGCAATGCGATGTGTTACAATGAGACAGGCTTGACCTGCCAGGTGTGCGATCGGAATTATCAGCCGGTGGCCACTTATCGGGAATCGTGGGGGAACCGTTACCAGCAAAAAACTGGAATTATTTTTAAATACATTTTTCCTTTCAGTCTCCAACTCCAGCAGGACAATTCCATGTATATTGGATTGTTCTTTAATTTCTCCGGAATTCGCAGCCTGGTGGGAATTGGATTGGCTCTTTTCCTTACCTGGATTTTTTTAACCAGAGGCGGGTTTTCAATAAAACGAAATTGGATTGAGTTTTTCATTGTGCTGTTGAGCGGATTATTTGGATTTATGGCGATTCTTTTGTATCCCCCGCTTCGAGATAAATTTTAATTGAACGCACCCCTACACTTTATTAGAGCCATTTGGAAAACGGATGAATCCGTGCATGGTGTAAATAAACGATATGAAAAAACATCACGATCAATTCCTTTTTACTAAAATGATCCAGGGGTGTTCGGATTGATCTGCATTCTATTTACCAGCAAATTCAAATAAAATCTAGTCAGAATCCATTTCATCGGCTGTAAGAAAAAATTACCTCCTTTTTGGGGAGGTTCATTATCCAAATGCCAGGTATTTATAATTATCGATCTAAATCAGGGTTGAGGAGGTAGTGGAGCTAACTCATTCAGATAAGTCTTAAGCCTTCCATAAATGGGTTTGATATACTCTATTCGTTGTTCCGGGGTGAGCAGGTACTTCTCCTGTAAATAGTGTTGATAGTGGATGACTTTATATACATTCTCGCCCTCGATCAGATCATTGATGGCTTGATTCACGCTGTGGGAGTCGATTGGATTCTTCATTAATTCTTCCCATAATCGGAGCCGGAGCTGAATATTTTTTATTTTCAATGGGTATTCGGATTCTTGAAAGACTCGATGAAGACTATCTAAGGCTTTTTGCTGATCTGGAGATAGCATCTCGCGTAATCTGATATCACCTGTTACCTTTTTGGGTTGAAAGTGGGGATAAATAAAAGTAAAAAAAATGAAGGTAAGAATGACAATAATATTGAAAGACAGGGAAATATAAAGATATTTTTTTTGCATATTATTCAGGTTAGCTTACTACATGTATCGGGTGTTAGTTGATCCTCTTAATTATCGATCGGCATCTCAAGTTCAGGAGAAATTGGTTCCAACTGGTAAATATATTCAGGTTCGTTAAAATGTTTAAAGTTATCGGCGAACGTAAATCCAATATAAGCCCCCAGTGATATAGTGATGAGAAAAATAAGGGGAAATGCCCATCTCCACACTCCGGCTACCATGAAACGTGGGGCAGATGACAGACCATATTCCTCTGGTAGAGATCGCAAGTGTGCCCGGAGGCGTGACCACAAGAATTGACTGGGTTTCAAATAGACATGGCTCTGAAGGTAAGCAAGAACCCAGTCATATTTTTGGGGATGGCGACGAGATATCAATCGATGTATTTTCATGTCAATTCAGTTCTCTTCTATTTTCTTAGAATGCTATAAATTAAACAATTAAAAATCCAAAAACTTGCTGGTAGATTTTTTTTGCTTGGTAATGATTTTAGCTAGTTTCTTTTTTGCCCGGAAGAGACGTGACTCTACCGAGCTCAGACTCACCTGCAGCGTCTCGGCAATCTCCTTATATGACATTTGCTGGTAATAATATAAAATAAGCACCGTGCGATGGGTTTCAGAGAGCTGGTTCAATAAATAATGGATGAACTTTTCGCGTTGGTTGCCAGACAGATGCTCTTCATTTTCGTCTTCTTGAGAGATACTCAGGGTATTGAAGAAATTGATTCCTGGTTTCGGCTCCTGTAAGGATTTAAAATGTACTATTTTTCGGCGGCGGACAATATTTAAGCAGTGATTAATAGCAATACGATACAACCAGGTTTTGAATTGAGCCCGAGGTTCCCAATCGACTAAACCGGTATAGGCTTTCAGGAAAATATCCTGTGTGGCATCCTCGGCTTCCTCCCGCTGATGCAAATAGCGATAACACAGGTTTAAGAGATGAGTGCTATAGCGGTTGACTAAAATTTCATATGCGTCCAAATTACCGTTCAGGATTTGCGAAATAATTTCTTGATCAGACTGGTTATTCATCACCTGAAATTTCTTTTACCAATTGGCCTTTTCACGATAAAGTTTTTTATAAGTAAAGATAAAAAGTGCGCAAGCTTTTTAAAATAAAATTGTTTAATATTCAAACAAGATCAGAATTTTCGGTAGTTTCATTTTGGAAAAAGAATTTTTTTCGTTGTGACCAATCTCTGGATATACTTGTGAAAGATCATAAGAACGAACGCTTGAGTTATATTTCAAAAGTAGTTTATATTTAGCGGGTCGGCTTTTATTATTTTTGTGGATGGTGAATACCATGAAACAAATTTCATTTATTATCGGTGCCATTATTTTCATCAGTGCAGTCACTCAGTCCTTTTCTCAGAAATCGACGGGTACCCTGCAGGGAAAGATTATCGACTTTAATTCCGGACAGCCGCTCAGCGGGGTGCTGGTTCGCCTGGAAGGAACAAACTTTACTGCTCGCAGCGATGCCCAGGGTAGCTTCCGAATATCAGATCTACCAGTCGGTAAATATAACGTGATGTGTCTGCATAGTAAATGTTATTGTACCATGAGCGATCCCATTGAAATTCAAGAAGGTAAAGTAACAGAGGCTGAATTTAAAATGTTACCGGGGGATCCAGATAAATTGCTCTACTTTGCAGTTGGGGGAATTACCATCACGGCTGACCGCGACCTGGTTCCTGAGTCGCATGAAACTGTACATAAAATTTCATCAGGAGAGATAGAACATCTTCAAGCCACCAATTTGGGCGATATACTCGATTTAATTCCAGGCGTTGAGCGAAAAAACCGACCCGGTTTAGCTAAACGAGCATTTGTTGGCCTGCGGGGAATCGAAACGGATAATTCTAATGATCGACCGGATATTTTCGGCACCAAAATTATTGTTGATGAAATCCCCTTATCAAATAATACCAATCTAAATGTTGGTAGCGGTGTGACCTACGGGACAAATGTGACGTCTAATGTGGGGACCGGCGTGGATTTGCGGGCGCTGGTAGCTGATAATATTCAAGAAGTTGAAGTGCTCTCTGGAGTTCCCTCCGTGGAGTACGGAGATCTAACCACTGGTCTGGTAAAAGTAAAAACTCTCTCCGGGGCTCGACCGTTACGCTTGAAAATGAAAACGAACCCGGATACCCGTGAGTTTAACCTCCATGGCGGTCAACCCCTCGTCTCTCACTGGACCACTAACTATAATTTCAACTATGCCTATAGCCTGCGAGATCTGCGAACCAAAGGCGATGAAGTATCACGTGTATCTGGCCAGCTAAACCTGGATTTTCAACCAGCTGACCGTGGATTTGTATGGACGAACCGTCTATTTTATTCGCAACTTTTTGAAGATTACTACCTGCCCAATGATCCGATGGCCACCCGGGCTTACGGTAAGGACTATTCACTCAACCTGGGAACGGTGGTTGAAAAGAAGGTGGGAAAAGTCTCTCGCGCCCAATTGACGGCTTACATTAATTATACTCGCCGGAAGAATTTTACCCGACGCCTGACCGTTACTGATCCAACTTATCTTAGTTACCTGATGGACTCCGGAACTATCGAGGGTATTCTGATAACCGATCCCTATTTTGCCGAAATTAATACCCTGGGCAAGGAATTTGGGTTAGGAGCAAAATTGAAAATGGAACATCGGATTTTTATTAGAAAGATACTTCACTCACTTTTATATGGTATAGAATACCTATATGAGGATAATCGCGGTCCGGGTAAACAATTTGATCCACTAAAACCACCCTATGGAAATACCGGCCAACGGCCCCGGACTTTTAGTGAAGTACCGGGTTTTACCCAGCTGAGTATATTCTTGGAAGATCGCATCACAGGTAAATATCTGTTTCCTTATACCATTACGTTAGGCATAAGAGGTGAGATGTATAATCCAGAACAGCTGGGCGGAAAAAATCTGATAATAAGTCAAAATGGATCATTTTGGAATCCACGTTTTGGGGTACAGCTAAAACCCTTGAAAAAATTTCAGATCCGCGGCAGTTATGGAATTACCTCAAAAGCTCCTTCGTTGAATGATGTTTATCCTGAGACGGTCTATTATGATGTTCTGGAGTGGGGGAGAGACCCCGATGATCCCACAGGATTAGATAGTATCCCTCTCATTACCACTTATGCGTATCGGTTAAAGAACGAACATTTAAAGGGATATACGCAGGCCAAGTATGAAGTGGGAGTGGATTATCAGTTGAAAAATCTGGGCATCTCTCTTACAGGTTATCATCAAAAAACAAAAGGAACAGTTACCAGCATCGATCTACCATACCACGATACGCGTTATTTTTGGCCCAATTGGCCATCACCGGAAGGAAAAATTCTGAGAAGTGAGCGGGAAATCTTATTGAGCGGTTATCAGATAAAACAAAATCTGGGGTGGAATATTCGGCAGGGACTGGAAATCAGCATACGAACACATCGTCTGCCGCTTCTGAATATGATGTTTCGAATCAGTGGGTCTTACAATTTCAAACGATACGGCTCGGAAATGTCCCTTGATCTCGATACACCGCAACGATTTACCGAAATCACCACTACCGGCGATACCATTCAACATTATGCTTTTCCTTTGTATCCTCCCACCTCCAGTTGGCGACGGAATCTATTCATGAATTATAGCCTTGATTATGTCAATCAAACGCTGGGCATCTGGATTACTTTCACCATGTATCATAAGATTTTTGAGAAAAAACAAAACTATGATATTCCCAGTTTGAAAAATTATGCCAATGGTTATTATGAAAATGGTGAATATGTGTTTATTTCGCCTCAGAAAGCAGAAGAGCTTGGATTATATACCACCATAGATGCGGCTGACGCCCTGGTTTATTCTTATCCGGCTAATTACTATTTTAATTTAACAGTGAGTAAGCAAATCTGGCAGGGAATTGAATTATCGCTTTTTGTTAATAATTTTTTGAATTCGCGTGGTTTTTATGTTGATCAGTATGGTCAGAATAGAATAGCTAATCCAGAAATTTTCTATGGGATTGAATTTAGTATGATACTTGATCCGCTCACCCGTTCGGTAAAAAATTGGATTTTCTGATGCCTTGAAATTTTATAACATTCTGATTTATTATACATCAGGTAATTTTATGAAGACCTTTATTTTTAGTTTTGTTCATTTATCTTTCCTACTAAGTCTTTTCGTTTTTAATTGTTCACCGGAAAAACCACTTTTACTGGATGGGAATATTTTTCTGGTGATCGCCGTTTTTGATACGAGTGGCACTTTTAATCCAGCAGATTCCAGCCGCTGTACACCGCTACCAGGCGCTCAGATAACTCTGGTGTCCAAGGAATATGAAAATCAGTTTACATTTTTCAGCGACAGCAATGGAATCGCTGAAATTTCAGGTATTTTAGCCTCTGATTATGAAATTTTTGTTGAGTATGAGATTTCAACTCGCCTGGTGTTGCTGGCTTCTAAGCAACGTAGTATCTATACCTCAAGCTCAGAAGTGGATACCATGTTCACACAGGCCAATTCGACTTCACCGCTGGTAATAAATGAAATCTATAGCTGCGGGCCACCCAACAATGTATTTTATTTTTATGATCAATATGTGGAATTATACAACCGTTCAGATGAAGTACAATATCTGGATGGAATGATCATCACTCGGTGCCGAACTGCTGAAGAAATTGAACCGTTCATCGAAATCTGGGATTATGTCGAAAACACCTATGCCTTTCAGTTTCCCGGATCTCCAGGTGGCACTGAGTATCCTGTGTATCCAGGTCAATTCGTCATCTTAGCTTCTGATGCTTATGACCATAGCCAGGTTATAGCCGGAGCGGTGGATCTTAGTCATGCGGACTGGGAGTTTGTGAATCAACTGAGCAGTGACTATGATAATCCGAATGTTCCCAATCTTCATAATATCAATCCCGCTCGAACAACCGATTATTTGATAAATCTTCGTTCCGACGCCGTCATTTTAGCCACCGGAACAAATTTCTGGCAAAATGGAGATTACGTAGATGTTCACATTTCTACGATTCTCGATGGGGTGGAATATAAAAGTTCTGGTACCACCAGCAAACGTTTAACCCGCCGGCTGGATAGCGGATATACCGGGGTAGGAGTCTCAAATTACAGCGGTAAGTCGCGCGAAAGAGTAACGCCGGGAAAGGATACGAATAACAGCACAGTTGATTTTACTGTTATTGATTTCCCAACGCCCGGATATAATCATTAATAGGTGGAAATTTTTATTGAAGTTATTATAGAGTGAAATATGAAAACTATTTTCAAAATTATAACTTTCTCCATATTCATGATCCTTTTATACAGCACGGGCCTCACTTCGGAATGGCGTCTCCTATCGCTGGGTAATGCCCGCCTCGCACTGCTGGATAGTGACAATGAACTGAATTTATATCAATACACTTTTAATCCGGCCTATATGCTCTTTGATGAATACCAGGACTGGTTAAAATTCTCGGGAGGTGGCGATTATCATCACAGCAGTTTTCGGAGAAAATACGACCCAGAAATTGAACAAAATGTTTTTTTTCATTTCACCGGCTATAAAATAATGGCGGCCAATCAGGCAATTTGGGGAAAAGTGCGCTATGCTTTTAATAACCAGTATCATGTGCCATATGCTTTAGAATCTCGCCCTTATGCGGATGATCCCGTTTTGCTGGCCGATACCACCATTGGGAATATTGTCTCAGACGGACCGGAAATCGAAATTGCTTATCATTATCAGCCCTGGTCGAAGTTGGGTGTTGGTTTAGAAGTTGTATATGATCTATCAACGAGCCTAAAAGAACAATATACTCGTCCGCGAACTATCCATCGCGATTTTGCTCTCAAGTTTGGAATGGCCTACCATATACTTTCTCATTTTGTAATCGGATCGTGGCTGCAAGCTTCGTTCTTACAAGATCAAATTGAATTAAATAAAAGCTGGGACGGAAAGGATATCTATACTCGTCGCTATCGCAGTGAATTGGTCTACCGTGGAATCGTGCAGGAATTCGACCGATATATTAATCTGGATAGGTGGCACTATAATTTAGCCCTGCAGTTTCGACGTCAAAAATATCACATGCTTTTATCTTTTGATTACCTGCATGATGCGCAGGAGGTGGCGGATAACACCGGAACGGTTCGCCAGATGGATTCCTATTGGTACCAGGATGGATATCAACTGGATTATCGGGCGCGAATTTTCATTAACCAATTAACCGTTGGAGTATATGGCAGCTTCCTCTGGCAGGATGATTTTAGCAAACATCCCAATCTTCCTATTTTGATTACCGACCGATCGCGTCACATCTACGAAGGCGGAATAGGTATCTCACTGCCCATTTCTTTTCTCCTGCTGGTCGGAGAAGTTGGCTATCAACATTTAGAGGAAACCTATCAGGATTATCAGAGCAAACTCAGCTGGAATGGTCAAAATAATAAAATAACGGGAATTGCTGGATGTGAGTTTAACCTGGATCCTATCCACTACCTGCGTTTAGGATATAGTTATAATGATTATAAAACAGGTTTCGAATCTCCACGTTATCTTCCCCAATATCAGGGGCACAGACTGTCACTTGGTCTGGCTGAAATGAGATCTTCTCATGAAATTGAGATACATTTTGACTATACGTTGAAAAACGCCAGAGAGACTGATCATTCTGATCATGGATGGCATGGCATCATCCATACCAGAATTTTTATTCCTTAAAATTCTACACTATCTTCCGTTTCGATGCTTCGTTCCGCTGATGTTCTTTCAGTGGAACTTTTTCAGATTTCAGGACCTCAACTAAGAGAAGTCTTAATAAATTGATATTTTGTTTCTTTATTTAGTATGTGTTAAATTAAATTTTAAATTTATTCAGGCTGAAAGGTAAACGTATAAAGTAATGAAAGTACAATGATGAGTAATGATAGAGATTGGGGATCACAAATCCCCAAGGTTTATAATCCGCGGGAAGTGGAAGACCGCTGGTACGAGTACTGGTTGAAAAATGGTTTTTTCAACGCTGATGTTAATCCCGAGAAACAGCCTTTTACCATCGTCATTCCGCCACCGAATGTGACCGCCGCTTTACATATGGGTCATGCCTATAACAATACGATTCAGGACATCTATATTCGTTATAAACGCAAGCAGGGATATGAAACTTTGTGGTTGCCTGGAACCGATCACGCCGGTATTGCCACTCAGAATGTGGTAGAAAAAGAACTTAAGAAAGAGAATAAAACCCGCTTCGATTTAGGTCGCGAGGCTTTTGTAAAGCGAGTGTGGGAATGGAAAGAACGCTATGGTAACCAGATCATTTATCAATTGAAAAAGATGGGGTGTTCCTGCGATTGGCGGCGTGAACGCTTTACCATGGATAAAGGATTGTCCCGAGCAGTATTGGAAGTGTTTATTCGCTTATATAATAAAGGATGGATTTATAAAGGAAGATACATCATTAACTGGTGCCCCCGCTGCGGAACCGCTATCTCGGATGAAGAAGTGGAATACAAAGAAGTTAGCGGGAGATTATGGTATATCAAATACCCAGTGAAGGACAACACGGAATATGTGATCGTAGCTACGACCCGTCCGGAGACCATGCTGGGTGATACCGCCGTCGCTGTTCATCCAGAAGATCAACGCTATCGGCATCTTATCGGGAAAACTGTCATTCTGCCCTTAATGAATCGAGAAATCCCGGTGATAGCCGATCGACAGGTAGATCCGGAGTTTGGGACAGGAGCGGTGAAGGTGACGCCTGCTCACGATCCGAACGATTTTGAGATCAGTAAACGTCATCAACTGCCGGCGGTGGATATATTAAACACCGATGGAACGCTGAATAAGAATGCCGGCGCTTTTGCCAATCTGGATCGCTTCGAAGCCCGCAAACGAGTCGTGAAAGAGCTGGAAGAGCAGGGTTTGCTCCTGAAGATTACTGATCATCATCATAGTGTGGGACATTGCCATCGCTGTAGCACCATGATCGAACCCTGGCTTTCCGAGCAATGGTTCGTTAAGATGAAAGATTTAGCCCGACCGGCTATTACGGTGGTTACCGAGGGAAGCTTGAAATTTCATCCGGCTGAGCGTTGGGAGAAAACCTACATCAATTGGCTGGAAAATATCCGCGATTGGTGCATCAGTCGGCAACTATGGTGGGGACATCGCATTCCGGTATATTATTGTCAGAAATGTGGACATACGGTGGCTGCCCTGGAAATGCCGGTGAAATGTGAGAAATGTCTTGGCACAGAGTGGAAACAGGATGAAAATGTTCTCGATACCTGGTTTAGTTCCTGGCTGTGGCCTTTCTCCACACTGGGCTGGCCCGATCAGACTCCGGAATTGGAGTATTTCTATCCCACCGATCTGTTGATTACTGGACCGGATATCATCTTTTTCTGGGTAGCCCGAATGGTAATGGCCGGTATGGAGTTCATGAAGAAGATTCCTTTTAAGGACGTCTATCTCAATGGAATCATTCGTGATCATTTAGGTCGCAAAATGAGCAAATCATTAGGTAATGGTATTGATCCGCTGGACATCATCGAAAAATACAGTGCAGATGCTATGCGTTTCACGCTGATTATGCTCAGTTCGGAAGGGCAGGACATTAACCTGGCGGAATCGCATTTCGAAATGGGGCGTAACTTTTCGAATAAAATTTGGAATGCCTATCGTTTCCTGGCTTTGAATCTGGAAAAACCGGCAGACAATTACCAGGATTATCAGCCGTATTATCAACTGGCAGATTATTGGATTTTGAGCCGCTTGCAGAAAACCGTTGAAGCTGTTGGGAAAAGTCTGGACAATTTCCGCCTGAACGATTCATTGTCGGCGGTCTATCATTT
>CAYMXZ010000031.1:0-23258 GCA_964394475.1 uncultured Caldithrix sp.
AGGTAGTGGTGGTGGATGTGGTGTATGGGACTTATCGGGGGAAGGAACGGGGTGTATGTTTAATGGCCATCGGGGTGGATGATGGGGGCAAGGCCCATATATTAGACTGGCTGGGCTGTGAGGCTGAGACTCGTCGGAATTGGAAGAAGCTCTTTCGGCGGTTACGCCTGCGGTGACTCCGGAATGTGCAGTTAGTAGTGAGTGATGATCGTCCAGTCAGTTAGTCGACTGACTGAAGATGGAGGAGGCAATAGAGCGGATATGGGGAAAGACGTGTGCCCATCAATTGTGTTTATGGCACATGAGTCAGGAGCTGAGGAGAGGGTTAAGCGTAGTAGGTCGGGTATATGCCCGTCAGATTTTACGGGATTACTGGGAGGTATTTGATGGGGTGGATTTGGGGGAGGCTATGACGCAGTGGAATCATTTTGTGACGACCTGGTATACAAAAGAGCCGAGGGCGATTGGGAAATTGATGGAAAAAAAGGATCACCTGTTCCTCTATTACGCCTATCCCGTCTCCTGGCGTCACCGGATACGAACCGTGAACCTGGCGGAGGTTTTTTTCTCGCATGTTCAGGAACTTCTCCGGCGATGGCCCGGCTGGTTCAATAAGGATCATATCACCTACATTGTCGGATTATATATCCAGGGTATGAAAATATTTCGTCGGTATAAAATAACTGGATACCAAACGGGAGTATGTAAGTTTTTTTGTGCTTTTATATTAGACCATAGGATCACGAGACTGTAAATGTGCTTGTGTGAAAATGATTTCGCGATCAACTTTATATCACACACCGGAGGATTTACAGTGAAGATATCTCAGAAAGTGCTTGATCAACTGGAAGCCGATCTTGAAAAGAGCAAAACGGTGAAGAATTTAATGGGTAGAGATGGCGCTATCAAACGGCTTCTCAAGAGTTTATTATAAGAAATGTTGGGAGCGGAATTGACCAGCCATTTGGGTTATGAGAAAAACCATCGCGATCCTAAGGCGACACAGAATCGTCGCCATGGGAGTATTTCAAAAACGCTGAATAGTGAATATAGCCCTTTTCCCATCGATATTCCCAGAGATCGTCAGGGGGAGTTTGATCCCCTTCTGATCAAGAAATACCAGAAAGACTTAGGAGTCATCGAAGACAAAGTTCTCTTGATGTATGCCAGGGGAATGAGCACCCGAGATATCCAGAGTCACATTGAAGAGATCTATGGGATTGAGATTTCTCCCATGACGATCTCGTTGATTACCGATAAGGTACTGGACTTGGTGGTGGAATGGCAAAACCGACCGCTGGAGGAGGTCTATCCCATTGTGTATTTTGATGCGATTCATTTTAAGGTTCGGGAGGAGGGAAAAGTGGTATATAAAGCCGCCGATACTGCCTTAGGGATCGATTTCAACGGGTATAAAGACCTGCTCGGGATCTGGATTAGCGAGGCCGAAGGAGCCAATTTCTGGCTGAGTGTTCTCACCGAAATGAGAAACCGAGGAGTTCAGGATATTCTGATCTGTGCCATAGATGACCTGAAAGGTTTTCCGGAAGCGATCGAGACCGTTTTTCCAGAGGCTGAGGTGCAGTTATGTATGATCCATTAGATCCGGAATTCCTTACGGTATATCTCGTATAAACATCAGAAAGAATTTATGAAAGATTTAAAGACGGTGTATCAGGCGTCTGCCCAGGAGGCTGGTCTCCAGGAGCTGGATCACCTGGCCAAAAAATGGGGAAAGAAATATCCCGTGGTCATCCAATCCTGGATGAACAATTGGCCACGGCTCTCCACCTTCTTTAAATATCCTCAGGAAATACGACGGATCATTTATACCATCAATATTGTGGAAGGACTCCATCGCCACTTCAGAAAAATGACGAAAACTAAAAGTCTCTTTTCAACCGAAGATGCTTTGCGAAAATTGCTGTTTATGGCCTATGAGGATATTCAAATAAAATGGTATAAACCAATGGCCAATTGGTCATATATTATTTCTAAATTTTCAGTGATGTATGAAAATCAATTGAAACTTAATTTATGAAACTGCTTTTACACAAAATATTTTACAGTCTCCCAAACGAGTATACCTGAAAGTATCCTTTCTCTAAATTTAAACAGAATAGCTTGACAATATCAAAATAGAATTTCCTGATATAAATCTTGACAAAAATACTCTTAATCATTAAATTTTTCCAGCTTGCGGATATTTTCTCTCCATCCAGATCGATTTAATTAAAAATCCGCAGGAATGGTTGATGGAGAGGACACATGATATTTTCATTAGTGGAGGTGTTGTTTTATATGCCGAGTGGTACCGTAAAATGGTTCAATGAAAGTAAGGGATGGGGATTTATCGTTCCGGATGATGGTGGTGAAGATGTTTTTGTGCATTACACGGCCATTGAGAACGAGGGTTTCAAAACTCTAAAGGAAGGCCAGAAAGTAAGCTATGAATTGAAGCTTGGTAAAAACGGAAAATATCAGGCAGAAAATGTAAAAAAAGCTGAATAAGTGGCTCATTCCATCTCGGTACGAAGACCCGGCTATGAAGTAAAAAGCCGGGTTTTTTATTTCCTATCAGGATCGTTTCTTTTTAGTTGATACCTATTTCTCGTTTTTCTAAAGTAGAAATAAAATGGTATACCAACTCCCACCACCAGCACGCCTAAGAAAGTTTCTTTTGGCTGGTCCAGGAAGGTATTGGCCATTATCCAGAACGTCATCACCAGATAAAGCAAGGGAGTAAACGGATATCCCCATGCCCGATAATGGTCAGTTCGGTCCGCTTCGATGGCTCGCAAGCGAAATAAGCTCAGGCCTGATAAAAAACCAAAACAAACCATGATAAAAACGGTGTAAGTTAATAGTTGATTAAAAGTACCTGACAAAATCAATAAAACGGTCCAAAAAAATTGAAGCCAGATCGCTCTGGCGGGGGTTCGATAGGACGGATGGAGCACACTAAACACCGAAAAGAACTGCTGTTCCTGGCTCATCGCGTAAGTGATGCGAGCTCCGGAGAGCACGGTAGCATTTAAGGTACTCAATGCCGCAATCAAAATCATACACGTGAACAGAAAAGTGATGTTTTGTCCCCATAAAACCAATAATACCTTATAGCCCACATCGATGACATCAGCCATTTGCTGGAGGGGGATACCATACAGATATAATACATTCATCGCAACGTAGAGTACCGTCACCGTGCCCACACCCCACCAGGTTACCCGAGGTATATTTTGCTGATAATCTTTTATCTCTCCCGCAATATAGGCGAGAACTGTCCATCCCGAATAGGTAAAATATACCCCAATTAAAGCGACACCAGCTTTTTTCAACGTATCCAGTGACCATGATGATGGAGAGATAGTGATAAGGTGGTGCCAGTTGCCGCGGGGAGAAGAAAATCCCACAAAAATATAAACTAACAGGACCAGAATACTCAGGATAGTTAACAGATATTGCCAGCTGGCGCTGGTTTTTATCCCCCGCACATTCATATAGCTAAAAATGAAGCAGATACCTATGGCAATTATCTTTGCACTATTTATGGAAAGTCTAAGGTAAGGAATAGAGAAAACGAACTGGCTAAATTCTGTTCGAAAAAAATTCAAAAAGTAATGACTGAATCCCATGGCGATAACGGCAATAGAACCGGTGTAGGTGACGAGCAAGGCAGACCACCCAAATAGAAATCCAAGTAGAGGGTGAAAGGCATGAGAAAGATAGTGAAAATCTCCACCCGCCAGAGGATAACGAGTGGAAAGCTCTGCATAGGTAATGCCACCACAGAATGATAAGAAACCCCCGACCACCCACACAAAAATCATTATTGCCGGATCAGAAACGTAACGGGCGATGTAACCGGGAGTAGTGAATATACCAATTCCAATGACGTTACCTACAATCAACATGTAAGTATGTCGTTTGGTTAAAACCCTTAACAGGTGTTGTTCTGAAGACATGACCGTTGGTCAAACCTTTCCGAAATTAATAGATAGTGATTCCTTGATCATTATTTTATTTAACCTGGAAATGGGTATTCCAATCAGTTTCACCTGCTGATATGTTCGCTCATCCATTCATCTCAATACGTTGATGATAAAAAGCTTAATGATTTGAAAAAGCAGAATCAAATGATTTCTGTTTCTTTTATTTATTGAGTCCATAATTTTGCGGTGGTAAAAGTAAGCAAAAATAAATCTTTCAATTTCCATTTACATATTTTTATAAAAAAATCTCAGCATTTATTTTATGGGAAGTGATGAAGTTCACACCAGTGGGGTAGAATTGAGTTTTACAGAAATAGAAATCTTAAAATTTTTAGCAATTGACAATTTTATCCTTCTTTTCTAAATTTTTCTATCGAAAATATGAATCATTGATGAAAAAGAAAAATACTATTGTTCACCAAGAAACTTTAATTATCTCCAGTTCCCAGGATCAGCTCCCGAAAGTGGAGAAATTACTCGATCGGTTATCTAAACATTATCATTTAAATGAAGAAAAGGCTGACAATTTGGCCATCGTGCTCACTGAACTGGTGAATAATGCCATTATTCATGGCAACAAAAACCGTCCTGAAAAAAAAGTGACTATTAAAGCCCGTTGTTATTCTGATCGGGTAGAGATTTCAGTAAAAGATCAGGGAAAGGGGTTTAATCCGGCCAAACTTCGAGATCCTCGCGATCCGGAAAATATCTGGCGTGAAAACGGCAGAGGTATTTTCCTGGTTAAAAATCTTATCGATAAAGTAGAATTTCATCCCACAGCTACCGGGATGGAAATTATCATCATCGAGTACTGTTCAAATTAAACTTTCAAATAGAAGTCTAAGTTTTTCTCATAGTATTTTATGCAGTTTTTTTAAGTTGAGGTTTTAGTTATATAAGATAAATCCATTCGTAATATAAACGTAATGTTCCCGGGTTACTTTTTTAAACCATCACCTATTAACTAAATATTGGAGGAGCTATGAAACAATTTATTATTTTCTTACTCATCATCTGTTCATTCACCACGCTTTCAGCAGGGACTATCAAGGGAGTAGTGAAGGATGCCGAAAGCGGTGAGCCTTTAGTAGGTGCGAATATAATTCTGGGTCGCAGCACTATTGGAACAATTACCGATGATGATGGACTTTTTATCATGCAAAATGTCCCGGAAGGACGCTGGGAAATTATCATCAGTTATCTGGGCTATATCGATGTGAAGCAAAACATCCTGGTCAGTAAAAAGGATGTAGAGTTAGAAATTAAAATGAAGCCCACTGTTTTCACGGGCAAAGAAGTGATTGTAGAAGTAAACCGTGCCGAAGAGAGAAAAACGCCCGTCACTTTTACAGAGGTAGGAGAATCGCAAATTCAGAGACGTTATGCCACCCAGGATGTGCCCGATTTATTGCGAACCATTCCAGGAGTATTTACTTCCTCAGCTGGTTTAGGAGAATCGTCAATATTCATCCGAGGATTTGATGCGGAACGCATTCAGATTCTTATCAACGGTGTTCCTGTTAATGATCCAGAATCACAAGTGGTTTACTGGTCGAATTGGACTGGACTTTCAGGAAATACGGCATCCATCCAGGTTCAACGCGGAGTGGGTGCTTCATTATTAGGATCAGGAGCATTTGGAGGTTCGGTGAATATCGTCACTTCTAAATTTTCTCCCCTACCCAAGCTTTCGGTGCGTACCTCAATTGCCGGTTATTATACCATGGGTGGTTATGATGACACTCGCCGCGTGGCCGATGGTCGCGGTGGTTCGCAAACGTATAATCCCTTCAACCAAGTCTGGTCCATCGACTATACTACTGGCTTATTACAAAATGGTAAAATAAATCTTTACCTGAAATATGAACGCAAGTCGGGCGACTCTTACATCACTGGTACTTATTATAACGGCCATTCTTTTTATTTAGGACTGCAGAGCATTTTAGGAAATCATATTTTAACTTTTAATGCCCATGGAGCTCCCCAGCGTCATTTCCAGGCTCGCACCATTCAGGATTTAAGTCTGCTGGACAAATTAGGTCGCGAGTACAACCGATATAACCATCCATATCAGGAAAATTACTATTTCAAACCTCAATTTGAGTTACACTGGGATTGGGCGATTTCGGAAAAAGCATACCTTAAAACTAATGCTTTTGTAACCTTCGGTCGTGGGGGTGGTCGATTTTTACGAAATGATTACTTTGATGTCAATACGGGTGAAGTGGGATTTAAGTCAGTTTCCGAAAGAACCGATTGGGTAGAATTCGGACGACATGCTCGTTTCATTTATGAAAACCTGGGCATCGTGCTATATGGTTACGACCCAACCACCCGCAACTACCAGTATGGTTCAATCAGTGCTCCGGTCACTTCTTCTGGAAGAATGCTTACTTCCAGCCTGTACGATCATTCCTGGCGAAATGATTCTCAAAATGATCACAATCAATTCGGTTTAAACGCCGCCTATCAGCGAATTTTAAATGATTATCTGGCTTTTACGGTAGGTGGAGAAGCCAGATATTGGAAGGCTCGTCATAATGCGGAATCGTATTACTTCCGCAAGTATGATATTGAAACCGGTGGAGTGGAAACTTTGAAAGAGGTCCAGATGCGCTACGATTACGATGGCATCGTCACCAATCTTTCCGGTTTTGCTCGCTTGCTGATCAGCCCCATCCAAAACCTCACGGTTATGCTGGATGGACAATATGCCATTTACGATTCTAAAGTGGAAGAGAGACCGATTAGGGTATTCGATTTTGGCCTGGGAAGCTGGACTCCATACACGTACCTTTCTACCAAGGATAAGAAGGACGCCAATGGCCAGCCGCTATATAGCGATGATGACTATCAGCGAACGTTCAAATTTTTTATGCCCAAAGTTGGGGCAAATTATAATTTGACACCCGAAATCAATTTCTTTGCCAATTACAGTATCTCTAAAAAAGAACCAAAAGTTGGGGACTGGTATAATCGAGATAACGGACCGGGATATAACCAGCCCAAAGATGATGCTGGTAATCCAATCGAACTGAAGGCAGAAACGCTGGATAATATCGAACTGGGAGCGGGCTGGATAAAAAAATATTACAGTCTGAAAGGCAACTTTTATATCATGTATTTTAAAGACAAGATTGAATCGGTGACTGATCAAAATGATAATCGAGTGACCATCAACGCCGGGAAGGCTAAATTTACCGGCTTCGAGTTAGAGGCCACTACTCGTTACCAGAAATTCGATATCATGCTATCGGGAAGCTATGCCAGCAATAAATGGCAGAAGATGAATATTAAACAAATTTTCAGTATTGACGCTGAGAAGATTGTTGATAAAGTTGTGCCTTTCGCTCCGGAACGCATGCTGCATGGCGAAAGCGGCTACAACTGGGGACCTTTCCGTTTTGGCTTAGGTTTTACTTACTGGGATCGGTACTTTGGCAATTACGAGAATACGGCTTCCTTACCAGCCTACTTCTCTTTAGATGCGGTGATTTCCTATGGATTTAAAATCAGAGGCGCCGATGTCGATATGCGGTTAGACCTTAATAATCTCTCCAGCCGCAAAAACTTCATGGAAGCCGCCTGGACCAGTGATTTCGGGCGAAATGATGCACTAAACGGAAAATATCTCATGTACGTTGTCCAGGGTCCCCTCTTCCATACTTTCTTCACCACTCAAGTCACTTTATAAGGTTTTTAATAATTTCTTCAATTAAAAAAAGGAGAGTCTCTCGACTCTCCTTTTTTATCTTCCGCTATTGAGATGTTGATTTACTTGCATTTTACATTCTAAAATGATATTTTAATCACCGTTATTCAGGATGTAGATTATGATTGATCTGCGCAGTGATACAGTGACTCAACCGACGCTGGAAATGCGGGAAGCGATGCGAAACGCGGAAGTTGGGGACGATGTTTTTGGAGAAGATCCTACCGTCAACCGATTGCAAGCCTTAATTGCCGAGTTGACAGGTAAAGAGGCTGCTTTATTTGTTCCCACCGGAACCATGGGAAATCAGATCTGTGTAAAAACTCATACCCAGGCCGGCAATGAAATTATCGTCGAGCTAAATTCTCATCTTTACAATTATGAAAGCGGAGCTCCCGCCCTGCTCTCATCCGTCCAGGTCATGCCGCTTCCAGGAATTCGCGGTAGTTTTACTCTGGAGCAAGTGCAGGCGGCAGTTCGTCCCAAAAATATTCACCACCCATTAACGGCTCTTATCTGTATAGAGAATACTCACAACCGGGCGGGAGGAACTATTTTCCCCCTGGAGGAAATCAAACGCATTTCACTCTGGGCACATGAGCAGGGCATTCGCATGCATTTAGATGGTGCCCGATTGTGGAATGCTTCCATTGCTACAAAAATTCCTATCGCAGAGTATTGTCGCTATTTTGATTCCGTTTCGCTGTGTTTTTCAAAAGGTTTAGGTGCTCCTATCGGCTCAATTATTGCTGGTTCGAGGGAGTTTATTCAAAGAGCACGATATTATCGCAAAGTATTTGGGGGCGGAATGCGACAGGCTGGCATTTTAGCGGCGGCAGCTATTTATGCCGTACATCATCATTTTCAACGCCTCAGTGAAGATCATCGTCGCGCCAAAGTGCTGGGTGAATTCATTCACCACCTTCCACATATTGAACTGGATCTTCAGACTTTGCAAACCAATATCATCATCTTTAATGTCCAAAAAACCGGTCTGAGTGGTCAGCAGGTTATCGAAAAACTGGCAGAAAAAGGAATTAAGATGTCCACTTTCGCCGGTACGAAAATTCGCGCTGTCACCCATCTGCACATTACCGACGACGATATCGAGCACACTCAGCGAGCTTTAAAAGAAATTTTCATGAATCGTTAGAATAAATGAATGACAAAATCGATAGTTAAACGATGAATATTTTAATCATAGGGGCAGGAGAAGTTGGCATCCAGCTGACCAAGCGTTTGGTGGCAGAAAAGAATAACATTGTCATTTTAGAAAAAGACCCACAAAAAGCGCATCGCGCCGAAGAGCAATTGGATGCCCTGGTTCTTACCGGCAACGGTTCCAGCTTTGCTGATTTGAAAAGAGCAAAAATTGAACAGATGGAGGTTTTAGCCGCCATCAGTAACGTCGATGAAGTAAACCTTCTTGCCTGTCAATTTGCGAAGAAACTGCAAATTCCGCACAAAATAGCACGAGTCAGAAATCCGGAATATATTGAACCGAATTTTATATTATCAAAAGAAGAACTGGGGGCAGACCTGATCATCCATCCCTAAAAGGAAACAGCCGATGCTATTGTGCGCCTGATTAAGCAAAGCAGTGCCACCGATATCGTAGAATTTGCCCGTGGTGATATTCAATTGGTGGGAATTCGTTTAGAAGCCAATTCACCTATCATTAGAAAATCGATCAAAGATATCTGGAAGGAATATAGTAATCTGGAAGCTCGCATCGTGGCGATCAATCGAAAAGAACGAACCTTAATACCTCGAGGAGATGATACTTTACAGATCGGGGATCAAATATTTGTCATCTGCGAGAGAACATTGATTTCCCAGGTCGCTAAAATTGCCGGTAAAGAAAATGTAAATATTAAGAATATTATGATTCTCGGCGGAGGACTGATTGGAAGATATGTCGCTCAGGAACTGGAAGATCAGATCTCAATAAAAATCATTGAGAGTCAAATCGAAAAATCAGAAGAAATTTCACAGAACTTGAGAAGGTCATTGGTCATTCACGGGGACGGCACCGATATAGATTTATTAGCTTCGGAGGGAATTGTTGACATGGATTGTTTTATTGCCGTAACTGGTGATGACGAAAATAACATCATCTCCACGCTTATGGCCCGACACTTAAAAGTCCCCCGCACCATTGCTTTAATTAATAAAACTGAGTATCTACCGATTACCCCCACCATTGGCATGGATGCCGTGGTAAGCAAAAAATTAATCACCGTGAATACCATTTTGCGATTTATTCAGAAAAGTGCCGTGGAAAATCTGGTGAGTATTCCCGGAGTAAACGCCGAAATTATTGAAGTAATTGCGAAAGCGGGTTCCAAAATCACTAAAAAATCTCTGAAGAATGTTCAATTTCCTCGGGCGGCTATTGTGGGAGCCGTCCACCGCGATAATAAAACTATCATTCCCACCGGCAATACTCAGATTAAAGCTAAGGATAGAGTGGTGATCTTTTCTCTGCCATCCGCTCTAGCGGAGGTTGAAAAATTATTCGAATAAAATGAAACTGACCACACCACTGATATGCAAATTCATATCGTCCTCCATATAATAGGCATCCTGCTCATCTTTCTGGCACTGACCATGCTTGTTCCGCTCCCCTTTTCCTGGTATTACTCCGATGGCTGCCTTCTGTCTTTTCTTACTTCCAGTGTTCTCACCTTTAGCATTGGTTTCCTCTTATTCAAATTAACAAAGCTTGAGCAGGAAGTTCGCTCTCGAGAAGGATTTGCCATTGTTACCCTGGCATGGATTTCTTTCTCGGCATTTGGTTCACTTCCTTTTATTTTTTCCGGCTCGATTCCAAACCTCACCGACGCTTTTTTCGAAACCATGTCAGGATTCACCACAACCGGTGCTACTATCCTGACCAATGTTGAAAGCCTTCCACCCGCTATATTATTCTGGAGAAGTCTGACCCACTGGTTAGGGGGAATGGGAATAATTGTTCTTTCTTTAGCCGTTTTACCTTTTCTGGGAGTCGGTGGAATGCAATTGTTTAAAGCAGAGGTTCCTGGACCAGTGCCTGATAAATTAACTCCCCGCGTAACAGAAACGGCTAAAATCCTGTGGGGTGTTTACCTTCTATTCTCAGCACTGGAAACGCTTTTACTGTTGCTGGGCGGTATGAACCTTTTTGAAGCGTTATGCCATACTTTTGGTACCATGGCCACCGGAGGATTCTCTACCAAGAACAATAGCATTGGATTTTACAACAGTCCATTCATCGATTATGTGATCATTTTCTTCATGATCACCGCCGGTATTAATTTCTCTCTGCATTATCAATTTCTTGATCGCGATTTCAAAACATATTTTCGGAATCGTGAATTTTTAATGTTCGTCGGCCTAATTCTGGGAGGGACTCTCTTCATTTTCTTTGATGTCTGGCACCGTCAATTTTCAGGTGTGGAAATTTCTTTTCGAAGAAGTCTTTTCCAGACCGTCTCCATTCTTACCACTACCGGCTATACGACAGCCGATTATGAGCAATGGTCCTTCTCCTCGCAGTTTATCCTGTTTTTATTTATGCTGATTGGTGGATGTGCGGGCAGTACAGGCGGAGGAATGAAAATTATCCGTCTCTATGTGTTGATTCAATTCGTTCGCACGGAAATCAAAAAACTTTTGCACCCCAAAGCCATTATTCAGTTGCGAGTGGGAGAAAAAGTAATCCCAAAAGAAATCGTGATGAATATTCTGGGATTTTTAGCCTTGATGTCAGGTCTTTTCGTCGGGGGTGTGTTGATAATGACTTTCTTAGGATTAGATTTAACATCTGCGTTAGGAGCGGTTGCCGCTGCTCTTGGTAACATCGGTCCTGGCCTGGGCACTGTTGGTCCTGCCGATAACTATGCCCCGATCCCCGTCTTGGGGAAGTGGGTGCTTTCTTTCCTTATGCTGGCCGGACGATTGGAGATCTATACCGTTTTAATTTTACTGGCACCCTCTTTCTGGCAGAAATAATTTTCGTCTTACGTTCTTTCTTAGAAAAAAATATCCAGCTAAAGTTTTACTTCGACTGAAAATTTCAATTCTCAATATCTAATTTCATAGCATTTCACTCTTTTCTGTTTTTATTCCTGACTCTCCAATCCCACAATGCGATAATTAAATTCGAAAGATAAGATTTTCCCCCACTCACTCTGTCCGAATTCACGACTGCGTGTTCCATCCACCGGTCCAACAGATTTTCCATAGCTAAAAAACCAATTGACGATCGGACTGCCACTATAATTAAGAGTCATCCAGTACCTCCCGGGAGTTAGCAGTAAATTCTGACCCGAAAAATCAAAATCAACCCAGTCATATCCTTTTCCGGGAGGAATCAGCCGGGTGGCAATTTTTTTACTGGCAATGGATTGCCTGGCCGGTGCGCCCTGGTCATCGTCACTCAATTCAATCCAGATTAAACCATCTCCACCGAAGTGATGCAAAGCAAGGCTTATCGTTTTTAGCATAATCGGTTGCTCCAGAACGAACAACTGAGAAAATTGTTGTTTACCGGTGACATACTCTGCTGTTTCCACCATAAAATTGCGTTTGAGTTCACTGATCTGGGCAGTTTCCCTGGTATCAGCGAAGCGGGCTGAAAGAAAATCAAATTGGCGGGGGAAATCCATATTACCCAGTTCGATGGGACGAGAATATTTTAATTTCGTGTAATCAATCGCCGGCGGGGTTACTTTTGGGTCGGGAGGAGGAATTTTTTTATCGAATTCTTGATCTCGCGCCGCCATGATCAGCGGTGGTATCTGCAGGGGTGGAGATAGAAGAAGTTTTTTAACGGCTGTGATCCTCTTTTCAGAGCGCAGGTCAACTTTGTCGGATAAAAAATTCGAACCAATGGATTCTTCCAGGCGCGGTATTTCCGGACTGCCCTGGCTCGACTTTATCCATTTGACTAATCCATCCTGTATCGTTTCATCATTATCCCGACCCACCTCAATTCGTAAATAACGGTTACTGACAAAAAATTCAGTTTGTTGTGGATCAAACGGAATCCAATCCAAATCTGGAAAATAAACCTCGATCCAGGAATGTCTTCCTTCAGCCATCTCAAAACTATATTCTGATTGATCAATTGGTACACTATAAGCTCTCTTAAAAGTAATTCCATTAACAATGCGAACCGGAATTCCCACTGCTCTCATTAACGCGGCAGCGAGATGCGAGTAGTTCTGGCAATTTCCTTTTCCGGTGTGAAAGGAATATAACGCATCATAATGTTCCGGAATTAACACATAGCGCAAATGCTCGACTACAAAATAAAGGATCCTTTGCACGGCTTCCATTTCGGTTCGGGCGCCTGCGGTGAGTTCCTCAGCCTTTTTTATAATGTCAGGATGCCTGGATTGTACCAGATCAGTCCCTTCGATAAAAACAAGTGTTTCTCGCGGTAGATTTTTTATGGGAAAAGAAGCGGAGCTCTGCAAACTCTGTAATTGAACCTGATTACTGGTTTTTACCACCGCCTGAAATTTTATTATTGGCTGAGGGTGACTCCAATAGAAAAAGCGTACTCGATTATTATTTTTATCCACACTTTGCTCTTCTCTATCCGGATCTGGCACCACCTGGAAACTCAATTCCTGCACTTCCTGTTGATACGTCCTGGATTGAAAATTGGCCGGTTCTACCAGACTGATCATCAATTCATTCAAACCGGCAGGGACTTCGATGGTTTGCTCCAATGTATATTCAATAAGCGATTGTTGAATGCCTGAAATAAAAATTTCTTGAGCATTTCCAAGCAAATAGAGGGATAGTAAAATAACGAGTGCAATATTTTTTTTCATCAATAGCCTCCTTTTCAATTATAGAAGTGAATAAAATACTTCATGAAAAAAATCAACTTCATCCCTTTTTAAGCAGAGTTTCGTTCTCCCAATGTGAAAGAAATAAAAAAAGCAATGAGTCCAATTAACAGAGCTACTAATTTTTCCCATACTCCGGCAGGCAATCCTGGAAAAATAGGTATTAATGATGCAACCACCAATCCGAGAATGAAATAAAAGGTTTCTTTGGGATACCTTTTCAGCAGATAATCAATCATTTTAGCAAAAGTCCAGATCCCAATCCCAATCCCAATCCCCAGAAAAAAGAGAGGAAGAACTGATAAATTTTTCAGCGAGCGAATGATATAATGATATTGTCCCAACAAGACTAAAACAAAGGAACCGGAGATTCCGGGCATGATCATTGATCCTCCAGAAAGAATTCCGGAAATGATTAAAATTAATGCTTTTGGGACATTCCATTGATGTTCTGCGCCTTGATCGATGCTGGCTGTTTTTTCTGGTGCGAAAAAAAATAAACCCAGAATGAGCGCCACGGCGATTGAAAAAGTGAATATGGAAACGAAATTCAGTTTCATATCGTAATGGGATTTATAGATTGACGGAATGGACCCCAGAATCAATCCAATAAAGAATAAATAGGTGTACACCCGATAATTGGTCAACAAGTAATCCATGACCCAGGAAAATAGCAAAATAGTAATTCCGGCCCCAATAAAGACTTTGAGCAGAAAAAGAAAATATTCTTTTCGTCTGGCTTTATTCGTAAGAAAATTTCCCACAGCTTCAATTAATTTTTCATAAATCCCTAATACGACAGCCATCGTACCACCTGAGACTCCAGGGATAACATTCGCAATTCCAATTATTCCACCTTTTAAAATTAAGCGAATTGTCTGCATCAAATGATCCATCCTTTCTCACCAATCAGAGGAACAAATTGACCTCTATTGTGTTCGTTAATAAGAATTTTCCCTTCTATCTTTTCAATCAGGTATAGTTTTTGTTCTTGCCAGTTTCCGACCGGAACTACCATTCGCCCATTTTCATCCAGCTGGGATAGCAAATTTTCAGGAATAGCGGGTGCCCCAGCGGTAATGATGATTCGTTGATAAGGAGCATGTTCATTCCAGCCCACGCTGCCATCCCCAATTCGGAGGGCAATTGAAAAATATCCACAGGCTTCCAGTACCTTTTGCGTCCGTCGGGCCAGCTCCGGTATTCTTTCAATGGTGAATACCTTCGCTCCCATTTCGGCCAATATTGCCGCCTGATAACCACTGCCGGTTCCAATTTCTAAAACTTTTTCTCCCCCGCTGATGTTCAGCAACTGGCTCATCAGCGCCACCGTAGAAGGGTGAGATATGGTTTGTCCAAAACCAATCGGCAAACTTTTCCCTTCATAGGCATGATGGAGTAGCGCTTTTTCCACAAAGACATGGCGCGGCACTTTTCGCATGGCAGATATAACTCGAAGATCGGTAATCCCTGCTCCAATGACAAATGTATCTACCATTTTTTCTCTTAAAAGCGTCTGCATCGGCCAGTAATTCTCTCGCTTGATAATTTAGCTATCAATTGTACAAAATTTAGGGTATCACGCCAATGATTAATAGAACTTTTTTCCTGTCGGTAGATCGTGGGAATTTTTACAAATCCTATTGGTATTTTCTGCCAGGCAATTTTAATCAACATTTCGCTCTCGAGATGGAACCGCTGTTCTTCCAGATGCAGGTATGTTAATATTTGGCTTTCAAACAAACGAAATCCGCATTGGCTATCTCTAATCAGCTGGCCTGTTAAAAGCGAAATGATCAGCGATGTCAAATAGTTTGAAAGGATACGGTGGAATGGCATCACCGAAAGTTTTCGCTCCCGATAGCCAATAATCAGACCTTTACCGGTACTTTTTATTTTTTTTATAAATTCCAGTATCTTTTCCGGGGGATGCTGTAAATCAGCATCAATGGTCAGGATAAATCGCACCGGATGATTTTCAGTAAAATAGCGAAACCCCGTTTTCAGGGCTTCTCCTTTACCACAATTTTTTTCATGACAAATAATCTTCAGGGGAACTGGAGAGGAGAAAAGGGAGGCAATCGGCTGATAGGATCCATCATCTATGAGAAGCAGGCGATAGGAAAATGTGGATAAAGTTTCCCCGATCCTGGAAATCAGAGTAGAAAGGGTAGAAAGCGAAGGATTGAAAGCCGGGATGATGATGCCGATTTCGCTAAAGTTGTCAGACACTGGTGCAATGAATTTTCTTTTGATATTTGCGATCCGGTGGTTTGTCATTTTATGGTATTCACTAAAAAACGAAAGGGGAATCCTTTTAAGATTCCCCTCTTGCTGTCGGAGCGACTGGATTCGAACCAGCGACCCCTACCACCCCAAGGTAGTGCGCTATCCAGACTGCGCCACGCTCCGAACGACAAAAATTTAACACTTTTCCTCAATCTTGTCAAACACTTTATCCGTCACCAATCTTTACTCTTTCAACAATTCATGAATTTCTTCCAATTCCATCTTCACTTCTGAGAGCAATTCTTTTAAATAGGCCGGACTCTCCAGATCTTTGTTCGGGTTATAAGTCTTCAAACGCTCTTTCACTGCCTGTTCGTCAAGCTTATGCACATAGATCAGGTCACGGATGTAAAAAATTAACTTCACGTCTTTTTCCAAATAGCTCCGATTAGCGGCCCGATTGCGAATGGGCTTGATTTGCGGAAATTGTTCTTCCCAGCGCTTAATCGTTGTATCAGGTAAACCGGTCAACCGGCAAACTTCCCGCAAGGGATAAACTAACTTTTGCTTCGGTCGTTGGATACGCATAGATTTTCCCGTTGTTAAATCAGCGATTTGAATATAATAAACTTTAGGATCAATTTCCAGAAGCAATACACTTCATTCTTTTAATCTGCCGAAAACAAACCTTCGACAAAAAGCTGAGGATCGAACGGTTCAAGATCATCGATACCTTCTCCCAAGCCAACAAATTCGACCGGCAGTTTCAGTTCATGAGAAATACCAATCACTGCTCCTCCTTTTGCGGTACCATCTAATTTGGTGAGAATGATTCCAGTAGCTGCCACCGCTTCAATGAATTGCCGGGCTTGAACCAGTGCATTTTGGCCGGTGGTGGCATCCAGCACCAGCAGGGTATGATGAGGAGCACTGGGAATGACTTTCTGGATCACCCGGCGCATTTTTTTCAGCTCTTCCATTAAATTAATTTTGGTGTGTAACCTTCCCGCCGTGTCGATAATCACCACATCTTTCTGGCGCGATTGGGCGGCCTGCAGAGCGTCAAATACCACTGCCGAGGGGTCTGCTCCTTCCTGGTGCTTAAGAAGATCGGCTCCTGCTCGTGAAGCCCAGATCTGAAGCTGTTGAATAGCCGCTGCCCGAAAAGTATCGGCCGCCGCTAAAAGTACCTCTTTCCCTTGCTGGCGATAACGCCAGGCTAGTTTGGCAATAGAGGTCGTTTTGCCCGTTCCATTTACCCCCACCACAAAAACTACCAGCGGACGAAAAGCTGGATCCATTGCTAAATGAGTAGGTGGAATGAACATCCTTACAATTTCATTCTTCAGAATCGCAAATAACTGTTCACTGCTCTCATAATTTTGTCTCTTCACTTCCTGCTTTACCCGGCCAATGATCTCAGCGGTAGTGGAGACACCAACATCCGCCGAAATGAGAAGCTCTTCAATTTTTTCCAGCACATCTTCGTCAATCCGGCGAGAGAAGAAAATGATCTGCTGTAATTGATTGAAAATCTGCTCGCGGGTTTTACCAAGACTTTTTTTTAGTTTATCAAATAAACTCATCGGGCGTTCTCAAAATATCTCACAGGAGAGTGAAAAGAATTGTACATTTTCGAAAATCATCCCTTCATTTGCGTTTAACGAAAAGAAGAGAATAATTTAAGCACATCGATCAGGAAAGCTGGATTGGTTTTAAACGCAATTTTAAAAAGTTGGAATAGATTTTTTTTATCCTCCGGTAAATGAAGAAATTCGGCAGCGATGGAATTGAAATTCTGATCACTGAATTTCATCAACGCTTCTTTCAGGCGATAGTAGCGCAAATGGCTTTTTCCTACCCTTTTCTGCCATTCTCGAGCATAAGGCAATAAGTCTTTTTTATTGTTTTTTTTATTTTTGACGGCATCAGCCGCGATCTGTCCAGCAATTTGACCGGCAATCATCCCCGATACAATGCCACCGCCCGAGATGGGATTAGCCTGATGGGCGGCATCACCCACCACCATCAATCCATCCGTTACCAATTCTTTCAATGTGCGAGCGACAGGGACCCCACCAACTGTTCTCACTAAAACAGACCCTCGGGGAAAATAACGATCTAAAAATATTTTTAAGCAATCTTCCGGATTTTTATCCCGGGCAAAATAGCCGGAAATTCCTAATCCGACATTAGCGCTGTGACTACTTTTCGGAAAAACCCAGGCATAACCACCGGGGGCAAATTCACTGGAAAAATAAAAATCACAGGTATCCGGGTCAATCTTTATTCCGCCTAAAGTATACTGGACGCAGGTTTCTATATCTCCCATTTTGATGGTAGAATCAATGCCGGCCCAGCGAGCCACTCTAGATTCCACCCCATCGGCCGCGATGACAATCCGGCTTTGTACTTCTATTACTTGTTCATCCACCTGAACCCGCACCCCACTCACTGCTCCATCTCGATGTAAAACATCAACCACTTCTGCCAGCGTAACCAAAACGGCGCCAGACTTTACCGCTTGCAAGGCCAGATCATAATCAAATAAATGGCGATGTAAAACATAACCTTTTTCATTTATATTGACATACACCGCGGTTCCATCTGGGGCGATCAAACGAAAATTTTTTATTTCAGCGGCAATCCAGCCTGGAGGGGCGGGATATCCAAGCAGTTGTTCTAAATCTTTTTTTGCCACTCCTTCAGCACAGCGCACTGGTGTACCTACCTGACGATCTTTTTCTAACAGCAATACTTTTACACCTGCCTGTGCGGCTTTCCAGGCCGCGATTGAACCAGCCGGACCAGCCCCAACTACAATAATATCATAAAATGGCTCTATCTGTTCAGCAAAATACATATCTCACTCTCCCCGGAAATTTGGATAATTGAAATGAAAACGCTGGCGATAATAATAACGGGTGAAAAAAAATATCACAATCATAATGATTACATACCACGGAAATTTTGCGGCAATAAGCGCCGAGAAAAAAAAGATGCTCATTTTAATCGTTCGTATCACCTGCGCTCGCGAAGCAGACAAGGCCAGCCGCAGGAAAAAGTAAAAAATGAACAAATTCAAAAGCCAGATCAGTTGATCATTTACCCAGCTGGAATATCCTAAAGAAAGCAGGTAGAGCAAAATGGCCATCCAAACCGTAAAGGTAAATCCGTAGCGAACGCAGAAAGTCCTCTTTCCAGCAGCCAGGTCTCCTTCTGCATCAGGTATGGTCGTCAATAAATATAAACTGGTATTCAAAGCCAGATATGGAAATGAAGCAGTGAGAAAAGAGAAAGTCATTGACCGAGATACTGACCACCCCACTGCAAAGGCAATCCAGCCCATAAGCATATTCGCGACGAGTCCCCACCACGGATGATTTTTAAAGCGGAATGGCTGATAATTATAGAGATAAGCAGTGGTAATAATAAAGACCACTATCAGCAAAAAAATAGAAATATTTACATAAAATCCAGTTATTAAAGAAAAGATCAGCAGGAGAAGACTTTCCCAATAGGCATTTTTTTCTTTAATATATTTCCCACCAATTAAAAACAACTTCTTGTTCCTTTGATCGGAATCAATATCCTGTAATTGGTTCAGGATAAAGCAACCGCCCATGGCTAGCATAAAGGCCAGCAAAGTCCCTATCAGATCTTTACTGATTGTGACAAATCCCCAATGACCCTGGAAAATATCATTAAAAAGTAAAACATTTCCGTTGACTGATAAATAACCAGCAAGAAGAGTATTCCAACCCGGAAAAAAAAGCATGGGTCGGGTAACAAAAAAATAATCCAACTTTTTAAGCCAGATATCCTTCTGCACTTATTACCCTTATATGATTTGAATAAATCCAGGCCCGTTTTTTTCGAAACACTTCTACTCGATAAAGTCCTGCCTGAGCAATTTTAAAGTATAATTCCTTTCCGGTTTTGGTGTCGACCCCTTCACCATTATAAATCAGACGAACTTCTGCCTCTACCGGAATATTCACCCGCAAATAAGTAGCGGAATCCAGCTGTAACTGATCTCCAATATGTACTTGTTGATTTTTATTTTCAGCCGCAAAAAAAAAGCCCCGCGCATCACCATTGAAATAATTGGAAATAAATACCCGGCAGTTCAACAGTGCATCAAAGATGAGCGCTTTCGCCTCATTGACAGGTAGTCCGGGCTGAAACGCCCTGGAAAGCAGAAGATGAGTACGGACTGTTTGAAATTGAACCTTATAACGAAATACTGTTATCTCTACCAAACCTCCCAGCATGCGATGCTTGTGGGCGTGTGCATCCACTCCACCGATACCCACTACCGCTCGCCTCTGATTAACCTCATCCCAGCGCTTCAATGTAACCGGCCGGGGAGCGATAATTGAACGACGCGGATTCACCAGGCGCCACAGTTTATTCCAGGGAGTAAGTCCTTCCATCCACTCCGACATCTGATTCCAGATTTCAATTCCGTGATAATCGCGGCTATCCCAGGCCGTCCAGGGATAAGGCGGGTGTTCCGCCAGGCGATTCCTGCTCTCATCAGGATGAGCAATAATACCAAAACCACCTCTCTCTTTAACCTGCCGAACATACTCGGGTGCTGGTAAATTTCGGTCTAATTCTTCGGAGAGCCCGAATGCCAGATAATGATTGGTATCGTCAATATCATTAATTTCATATCCAATAATAGCCAGGACACGGCCGTACCATTTCTCTTCCCCGTTATCGAGCGCACGGAGATTATTATGATCGGTAATCATCACAAAATTTAAGCCCAGCTCACGGGCAACGCCGGCAATTTCCGGAATCGTACCCGTTCCATCCGAATAGATCGAATGGATATGGATACAGCCTACAATCTCATTATCATGCATGAAATTATTCTTTTCTACCTATCATATTTCGTTTAGAATGTTAAAATACAAGTGCTGGGAATACAATCGATTTTTTTTAATTGAGGGAAGAGGAGGCACAATTGTGGTCACATTTATCAATTATAGCGCTTGCGTAGCGATCTAATATTTCTTATATTTTCAGCCGTTAAAGTGGGTTGACAAACCCACTTTTTTATTTTATGAAGAAAACAGGTATGACGAACGAGCGAGTTAAAAAAGTAAAGGAATTAATTAGTCCGCTATTGGACAGGGAAGGTATTCATTTGGTGGATATTGAATTGCGTGGTTTTACCAATAATCAAGTATTGTCCATCTTTGTGGATACCGAGACGGGCATCACCATGGATCAGGTGGCTTATCTCACGCGGGAGATTGAGGGGATTCTGGATCTGGAAGATCCCATCCCGGGACGTTATCGTTTGGAGGTATCGTCGCCCGGTATCGGTCGTCCACTTACTGAAAAGTGGCAGTACCGGAAAAACATCGGTCGCCAGTTGCGGGTGAATTATCAGCAACACGATCAGAAATTAGAGCGGATGGGGATTCTGAAAGAGGTGTTAGAAGACAAAATCTTGTTAATCGATCGGCAACAGGAAGTGATCATACCATTTTCACAGATCCGTAAAGCGGTTGTTAAAATAAATTTGTAAATAAAGTATTGGAGGTTAAAATATACCATGCGTAGTGAAATTGTTGAAGCGGTCAATTTAATTGCCCGCGAAAAAAGAATTGATAAAGATGAATTGCGTGATATTCTGGAGGAGATTTTTCTTACCTTGATCAAAAAGAAATACGGAGAATCCGATCATTTTGATGTTATTGTAAACATGGATCGGGGCGATGTGGAAATTTTTGTTGAAAAGCAGGTCGTTGAAAAAGTGGAAAATCCCCTGCTGCAGATTTCAGTAGAAGATGCAAAAAAAATTGATCCCGAAATAGAAGTCGGTGAAGATTTTGTGGAAGTTATTCAACCCGATCACTTCGGCCGACGATTAATTAATATCGCCAAGCAAACCCTGATGCAACGGATCAGAGAATATGAAAAGAAGAAAATCTATGACGAATATAGCAGTCGAGTAGGAGAAATAATTATTGGTGATGTGCATCAGGTAACCCGCCATGGCTATTTTTTAGTTGTTGATCGCACCGAAATGTTTATGCCTCGCTCCGAGTCTATTCCCAAGGAAGAATTGCGGCGGGGAGATAGTGTAAGAGCACTGATTAAGAAAGTCATTGAGCCAGATAATATGGTCATTGAAACCGATGAAGAGGCCAATCGTAAAAAACGCAATCGCAGTACCCCGGATATTATTGTTTCACGTGCCGATAATCAATTCCTGATTCGTCTCTTTGAGATTGAAGTTCCTGAAATTTTTGATGGTATTGTGGAAATCAAGAAAATTGCCCGCAAACCTGGCGAAAGAGCCAAGATTGCGGTGGAATCGATGGATAAACGTATCGATCCGGTCGGTGCCTGCGTGGGAATGCGCGGCGTTCGCATCCAGTCGGTGGTTCGTGAGCTGAATGGAGAAAAAATTGATGTGATCGCTTTTACCAATGAGCCCGAAATTTTTATTCAACGTGCGCTAACCCCGGCTAAACCAATTCGGGTTATTCTCAACGAAGAAGAAAAACTGGCGGTAGCCATCATTCCGGATAAGGACATGGGTTTAGCCCTGGGACGTGGCGAAACCAATAAAGAATTGGCTCAGGAAATTACCGGCTGGAATATCGAGTTAATTAAGGAATCCGAATATTATCAGAAAACCATGGAAGCCGAAATGGCCGTGGAAGAAATACCCGGAATTACTCCTTCGATTGTAAAAAAATTAAAAGAGGCCAACATCAATACCGTGGAGGAATTAAAAACTCTCGGATTACAGGGATTAATTGAAATTCCCGGAATTGGACAAAAAACGGCTCAGAAAATTTTACAGTTACTGAATATTTAAACGAAGAGAACTTTACATATTACCTTGGGTATTTTATTAATCCTTTTAGTCAGTGATCAAAAAGTAAGATAAAAAAGTTATTAAAATTGATATTTCATCAGTATAATAGGTGATAAATAGAGAATTCAAATTGAGGAGAAAGACGACAGGTACTGATTTTTCGGCAAAAGCAATACAAAATGAAGCATCTGATACAGACCTTATTCGGTATCAGAAAGAAGTTAAATTAAGTTATGGGATATCAGTAACAGATAGTGATTTAAAAGTCAAAGCAGGAGTTTAAATGGCTGCTGAAAAAGCGCGAACAAAATTATTTAAAGTGGCAAAAGAACTCAATTTATCTCATCAGACCATTATCGAATTTCTGGAAAAGAAAGGTTTTGAGGTATCTGGGTTAAATACGCCCATTACTGAAGAGATGCACGAAGAGATTCTAAAGCGTTTTGCTCAAGAGAAAGTTAAGGCAGAAAAAATTGCCAAACGCCGAAAGGTGCAGGTAAAAGAGGAAATGCCGGCTGAGGAAGATAAAGGCAAAATTGTGGCTAAAACAGAAATCATTACAGAAGAAGTAAAAGAACCTGTCGTGAGCGAAGTTGAAGTTGCCGCTGCTGAGAAAGAAACTCCGGAAACAGAAT
>CAYMXZ010000032.1:0-22996 GCA_964394475.1 uncultured Caldithrix sp.
TTTTTGATTCTTATGTCATTGTATTCTCTTATGATGTAGACAGTGATAATTGTAGTAATCGCACGAGCAGTAGCGCCATCGGTTATTGGGATCTCAGCTCCATTCTTTACAAAGGTGAAATTTATATTATTGGCTGGGAAAACCTGGGCTTTTATAAATATACACCCGCTACCGATCAGTGGTATCAATTAGCGAATACTCCCTATTCGGTGGGTGCCAGCGCGATGGGAGTGATCAACGACTCTATTTTTTGCGTGGGTGGCAACAGCGGAAATCAATCAACCGCACAATACCGAAGTGTAATCGTATACGACATACCTTCCAATACCTGGAGTGTGGATAGTACCCGACTCAGCAGTCGCCGGCACTGGATGGCTACCGCAGAATATAAAGGCGGATTGTACGTCATCGGTGGAATCGATTCTCTTTCCTACGCGGTTGATGTCGTGGAAGAAATTGTGCCGCAGGGAACCTCGGTGGACATTAAAGAACAGAAAAAAATAGCTCCGACTGAGTTTTTGGTCAGCCAGAATTATCCCAATCCCTTTAATCCTTCTACTACTATCCAGTTTCAGCTGCCGCAGCAAGCCCGGGTAACCTTAAAAATATTCGATCCCTTAGGGAAAGAAATTGAAACGCTTGTAGATGGGCAACTACCCGCTGGAGGTTATGAAAAAATATGGCAGGCCGATCATCTCTCCGCTGGCATCTATTTTTATACGCTATCCGCTACCTCTTCTGCCGGGAACTTCAAAAATGTAAAAAAGATGATTCTGACAAAGTAAAATATCCTCCCCAATGCCCCGAAATTGATTAGATTTTGGGGCATTTTTTTCCTGTTTAATTCGTTCCTCATTCTATGCCTAAAAGACTTTAACGGCAAAAACCTATTTTTAAATTTAAAATCTAATTTTATTCCTACAGGATTTTATATCGTCCTGTATAAAATAATTCCATCAAACAATTAATGTTTTAACCCACCTAAAAACCTATTCCTCATAAAATATCTGCACCGACTTTTTTCTTTCTTTAAAAAATTTTCAATAAAGATCAAATTTTTGAATCACTTCATTATTGAGTTCCTATGAAATTCAATATTATCACCATTTTTATTATAAAAATTCATTCATTTATACGATTAACTAAATACAATAATTATGTTACAGTTTGTAGCAAAAAATGCGATAATATCAAACCATAATAAGTCGTTAACCTTTGAGAAAGGTAAAATTTTAAATAGGATTATCTCACTTTATTTGAAGGGATATGGTTATGAATAGGGCTCTCCCAAAATCCAAGTTTCATACTCAAACGACGTTTTGGGTTATTTCTATTCTTTTAATTTTTACTCTTTCTATGCGCGCTGATGTTATCCGTTCTAACAGTACTGGTGGTGGAAACTGGAGTGAACCGGAGACCTGGCAGGAAGGCATCGTTCCTTCCAGTGCAGACACGGTTATCATTGCCAGCGGCGATGAGGTAATTCTGGACATGAGCACTACAATCGCCCGCCTCGAGTTTGAAAGCGGTCTGCGCGCAAACACTCTGACACATCAGAGCAGCAGCGTAGTTCTCCACATAAACGGTGATGCTCTGCTCAATACTCCTTCTGCCAATGGACAGGAGCAGCGCTGGAATATTGACTCTGGAAGTGCCGTGGTTTCTGGTAATGTGCATCTCACTCTGGCAGCAGGCGCTGGAAATGGTACCCGTATCTCCACCATCCATCTCTCAAATGGATCATTAACCATCGATTCTCTTATATTTCAGAATGCAAATGGGAGCGATAGCCAAACCCGGATACTGATTACGGCGGATGGTTCCATCAATCTGGCAGGAAGTATTGAATTTGGTACCAATAACGGAACACTGGACTGCGGCACAGCAGGGAGATTTAATTTTACCGGTACTTCAGACCAAATTTTAAGACAGACCGGATCCGGTCTAATCTATTTCCGTGACGTCTACATTCAAGGAAGTAATTCTCGCACTGTTTTTTTGGAGGCCAATCTCGATCAACTGGGAAACGGACGGATAACCGGTAGCCTTTATGTGGAAAACGGAACTCTCCATACCAGAACATACTCCATCACATTAGCAGCGGGTGAAACTTTCGCTGTTCGAAACGGAGCAATACTCATTACCCAGGCGGCCGATCCGAACGCTTTTCCCTCTGCCGATACCATTCAGCTGGATAGCGCCAGCACGGTGATTTATCATCGCAATGGCAACCAAACCATTTCCGCTCAGACTTATGGTAATTTATCCATCATAAGTCCCAATACAGCAGCTCGAACTTATACACTGGCTAACAATATAACCCTTCGGGGAAACTTAACCGTTCAACAAACTGGTGGTTTCCAGGTCATACTGGATTTAGGCATGTACACCATAACAGCCAATCATTCGGATTCACTGTTCCTTGGACCAAACGCTCGCATGGACCTGAGCGGTGCCACTAATTTCCCCGATCAATTTGGTTATTTTGATCTGGCAGTGACCAGTGAAGTTCAATATGAAGCCACAGTTGAAGACCAAACCATTAAAGTGATCTCTCAAACCACTGGTGAGACCATTTCTTACGGTCGGTTGGATCTTCGCGGAGGCCAGACTGGCGGTTATGCTAAAATTGCCGCCGGCCCTCTGGATGTCAATGGGGATCTGGATCTGGGATTTGGTGGAGGAAGTAATGCCATAATTAACCTGGGTAATTATACCCATACTTTTGCCGGCAATTGGAATGATGATGGTGGTTCCGTTATAAACTTTGGTCAAAGTACTGTTATTTTTGATGGTGATTATCAAACCATAACCGCTGGAAATTTTTACAATGTGATTTTCAGTGGAACCGGTAGTAAAACAATTGCCACTTCTTTTAATGCCGAAAATGATCTGATCATTGAGGATGGTGTCACGGTTGATCCCAATTCGGTTCAGATGACAATTGCTGGCGATTGGCAGAATGATGGAATTTTTACTCCCAATTCAGGACAAAACACCATCTTCGATGGGGGTGATCAAACTATCTCTGCCAGTAATTTTGCTGATTTATTCATTAGTGGAAATGGCCAAAAAACTGCTTCTGGTCCCTTACAAATCACCAACGAATTAGAAATTAACAGCTCGCTCTTAGCCACGGGTGTCATCACAATCGGGGGAATTTTAGATGTCAATGGCATATTGGTCACGCAGGACAGCCTCATTGTTCAAGGGAATACGGATATCGCCGATACCGCTTCCTTTACTGCGGGTGGACCCATTATTTCTTATGGAGCGTTCGATATCAATAATGGCACTCTTTCGGCCGGTTCATATACTCACTACTGCGCCGGGAATTGGATACAGGATGGATTAGCCACCATCGACCGTGGTACCAGTACCTGGGTCTTCAATGGAGCTAATCAATCCATAACCCGCGGCTTATTTTATGACGCCGTATTCTCCGGCAGTGGTACAAAAACCCTGCTAACAAATTATGATTTTGACCATAACTTCACGATCGATGACGGCGTCAATATCAGTTCAACGGCCAGCGGAACCTTAGGAGGCGACCTGGCTATCAACGGCAGCGGGATGTTCACCAGTTCAGGATCACTTACTTTAGACGGAGCTGATCAATATATTGGTCCCCTCACCGTTTTCAATCTTATTTTCAGCGGAACAGGAACAAAGTTTGCCACGGGCAATTTCGATATCAATGGTTCAGTATTTCTCTATTCTGCCTTTGATGCGGGATCCTATTCCCATACTGTGGCCGTCAACTGGAGTGGATATGGGACTTTCATTCCATCGACCAGCACTATCACCTTTGATGGTGGAGATAGTGATATAACGAAGGATGAAAGTTTTTATAATCTTACATTGAACTCCACCGGAGGTGATGCTGCTCTCGATAATGGCTCGGCCGCTAATCCAACTCGAATTACCGTAATCAATGATTTGCACTTGATCAATGGCGAATTTCGTATTCAGGGTATTTCCGGGAACGAATTGGCCGTTGGAGGTAATATCACTATTGAAAATAACCCGAACACTGGCATTCAATTTAATAGCGCCAACATCACACTGGAAATTGGAGGAAATTTTCAAAACTTTAACAATCTTGGTGGCGTGAATGATGGACTGACCAGCATAGACGGAACTGAAAATTTTATTTTCAATGGCTCTGGAACCAGCCAATTGCGGACGTCAGGTATTGCCTTACCCAATATAACTATCAATAAATTCAATGGCATTTTAAACCTCACTGATACGTTAAATATTACTCGATCGTTAACTCTCACTACTGGAATTTTGGAAACTTCAGATAATAATATTCTCTACCTTCATCCAACTGCTGCGATTGTCGGTGGCAATGAATATAGTTATATCAATGGACCGATGGTTCAAGTGGTTGGGACAACCGGCACTCGAATGTATACTTTGGGTCATTCCGGATCATATCGTCCTATCGAATTTTACTTTTCTTCGATAGCCACCAATCCAGCCTTGAAAGTCGCACTCCAATCCGGAAGTCCAGGTGGTGATACGGATACGACGACCCTGGATACTATTTCCGGGATTCGCTTCTACCAAACGGAGGTAATCAATAGCGGCCTGATCAATGCCGCTACTACCAGAATCTATTTCGGAAACGATGATGGGGTCACCGATCTACAAACTACCGTTGTTGCTCATTCCCCCACTCAGACTGGCCTCTTTACCTCTCTGGGTCGTTCTGCCAGCAGCGGTACACCAGGCAGCGGATCAATTACTTCTGATGTCTTTGATTTAAATGAGAACGGTGATTTTTTGGTATTAGGTTTTGAAAAAGTAAAACCGGAAAAATTAAAGATCGTGGAGATTCTTCCCAATCCTATCGTGGTGAATGAAGATTTTCAAGTAACGATTCAAGCGCAAAATAGAGGGGGAAGACCTGCCAATGTAAGCACAGATACTGATATTTCATTAACTCGCATTCTGACCGGAACTGGATCGCTTACTGGAAACACGACCGGAACTATTCGGGCCGGTCAGAACCAGGTAACCATCAGTGGGGTGCGGTATGGTATTGCGGAATATCTGCAGATCGAAGCATCCCGAACCAGTGGGGATTTACTTGAGGCAGATACCAGTGCATTAATTTTGGCGGCATCAGCATTCTATTCAAATGTTGATCGGAATGGCAATCCAGCTATAAATACCAACTGGAATTCTGAACGAGATGGAAGCGGAAGTCCACCACCCGCTGGTGCTCTGGCAGGATTATTTATCATTCAAGCTGATGATACCATGAGAACGGTGGCTAATTTCAGTGAATACGATGTCGTTTTGCGCATCGAAAATGGAGGAGCATTTTTCAACAATACGGGTACTACCGAATTGGGTAGCTTGATTATTGAAGAGGGAGGATTGGCAAGAGCAAATTCAGAAATTGAAATCTCTTCCAATGGAAATTTCACAATTTATAATAATGGGACTTATATTCATAATAACACTGCCCGCCTGGACGATGCAGAAGCCTTGTTTGCCGGTTCAGAAAATTTCGCCGAAAATAGTCAGTTTACAGTTCTTCAACTCTCAACGATTGCCAGCAGTTTAAATACTTTTGCCCAGGCCCCCTTTGGCAATCTTACTTTAAACTTAACCGCAAATACGGCTCAGTTCAGTTTTAATGGTAACCTGACCGAAGTAAAAGGTGATCTTCTCATTGAATCCACAGGCACGGGAAGGATCGAATTTTCTGACAATGATACCGAAAATTATACTCTCACCATCGCTGGTAATTTCCAGATCACAGATGGAACCGTATATTTAATGGACGCCAATGCACAATGTACCATAAACATTGGTGGTGATTGGATCATCTCGGGAGGAGAGATCCGGGTAACAGATGGCACAGGAGATCCCATTGTAAATATTGAGAACAATTTGGTAATTAGTGGAGGCACTTTAAATCTCAGTGCAGTGACGGGAGGAGTATCTACAATTTATCTTAAAGGCAATCTTACGCATAGCAGTGGAACGATTTCCGAAACAGCCGGTGGCTCAGGAACTATCATTTTTAATGGCTCTGCTCCCCAGATATGGAGCGCCGGAGGAACCATTTCTGGTAACGCTGTCAATTTTAATTTGAATAATTCTCAGGGATTGACGCTAAGCGTTAATCATGTTCAAATCACCGGAACCTTAACCCTGACCAATGGCTTATTTACCACCTCTGATGAATCGATGCTAATCGTGGGCACCACCGGAAATATCGTCGGTGGGAACTCTTCAAGTTTTATCAATGGACCAATGGCTCACTCCTGGACTACTGCTACCGCTACCAAAAACTATCCGATTGGAGCGAATGGCTTTTACAGACCGCTCGAACTCTCGCTGACCACTCCTGCTTCGCCGGTGGTTAAAGCGCAATTATTTAATTCTCCTCCTAACGGCATACCTGATAATTCTCCACTGGTAAGAATTTCTCAGGTTCGTTACTATCAAACCACTGTTCTCAGCGGATCAGCAGGATCAAACAACGCCCGGGTGAAATTAACCTGGGGAAGCGATGATGGGGTAGGTGATTTACCCCGCATGGTAGTGGCTCGCTCAACGATCGTTAATGGCATCTACAGTTCGCTGGGGCAATCGGCTGTTTCTGGTGACAGTCTAAATGGAAGTGTGACCTCCCAGAATTTTTCATTGACCGGCAGCACGGGCAGTGATTTCCTTGCCCTGGGAACTACCAGTTCGGATGTCTCTTTGCCGGTTCAATTAGCGGTTTTTGAAGCTCATCCAATCAATGATTATATACGAATTATCTGGCGCAGTGAAAGTGAAATGGAAAACGCTTATTGGATTTTAGAGCGGGCAAACTTAGCGGACAGTTCACAGGCAGAACTCCCGGCGTCCCAATTGAATTTTCTGGAAATCTATCGCACACCGGGACAGGGAAATTCTACCACAGGCAGTGATTATGAATTTGTGGATGTGAAGGTAGTCCCCGGAAACTGGTATCGTTATCGGCTTCTGGATGTATCATTCAATGGCGAAATCAATTTTCATCCCGATATAGCGGTTCGAGCGAATGTGCCGGTTAAATTCGCGTTACTTCAGAATTACCCTAACCCCTTTAATCCCCGAACAACCATCTCGTTTACTCTTCCCGCTCAAACGCTGGTCACTCTGACCATATATGATGCGCTGGGACGAGAAGTGACAAAAATAGTCGATAGAGAAAATTTTGACATGGGAATCCATTTTTTGGAATGGGATGGTCGGGATCGCTGGGGAAACCAATCAGCCAGTGGTATCTATTTTTACCGTCTGGAAACCAATCAGCACTGGGATGTAAAAAAGATGATTTTGCTGAAATAGGGAAAAGCAAAAAGGTATTTTCAGCTGCTTGTTGGTTTGAATGGGAGAAGTGGAAATATTTTTATCCAACAAAATAATTGCTATGAAAATTTAATTGTCGCATTTAATCAATCAATTTGTTTTTTATAGCATAACGGGCAATTTCGATATTGCTATGCACGCATATTTTCTTGAAGATGCGATACCGCAGGGTATTAATTGTACTAATGCTTAATCCTAACTCCGAAGAAATTTGTTTGATAGTCTTACCACTGGCAATTCTCAAAAAGACCTGGTTTTCTCTAAAAGATAACCGATGGTGACTTGCTGGTTTATCGAAGGTATTGATTTGTGTTATCAATTTTTCCGCGGCTCTACTGGTAATAAATTTCCCTCCTCTGGCAATCAGGCAAATAGCCGTCAACAGATCTTCAGTCGTATGAGTCTTGGGTAAGTATCCTGATGCACCTAATTTAAAAGCTTGAAAAGCGAACTGATCTTCAGAATACATACTGAGCATTAACACTCTGGCCTCTGGTTTATTATCCTTTATTTGTCGAAGTATTTCTAATCCATTGAGATCGGGCAGGGAGATATCCAGAACAATGACATCGTAGTTTTGCGTTCGTATTTTTTCCAGGACTTCTTTACCACTTTCCACCTCATCTTTAACTCTGATGTTCTGCTCTCTGGATAGACATTCTCTTAGTCCTTCTCGAAACATCGGGTGATCATCTGCCAATAATACTTCTATCATTTTTCTCCTCCATTTTTGTAAGGGAAACTGGCAGTTATAATTGTCCCTTTACCTGAATAACCTTTTATCTTCAATGTGCCATGCAGGGTACGAATTCGTTCTGCCATACCGATTAATCCCAGTGAATCTGGATGGGTTATTTTTTCCCGCGGAATTCCGATTCCATTATCTTTAATTATTAAATTTATTTTATTGCTCCTCCGACAGAGAATTACTTCCACATGAGAAGCCCAGGCATGTCTAATAATATTCGTCAAGGCTTCCTGTACTACGCGAAACAACTTTGTCTCGGCCGTTTTCTCAAGATGAATTGAACCAGGATTAGAATGAAAAGTGTAAGTGATTTTGGCCTGATCCATCAATTGAGAAAGCATCCATTCAATAGCCGAGCTGATACCTAACTGATCCAAAATTCCCGGCCTTAATTCCTGTGAAATTTTCCGTACCCAGTCCAGCATTGATGCAATGCGCTTGGTCATGATGTCTATTTTGTTTCGCTCCTGCTCCTGTCCAAGCGGGCATCTCGACTTTAACCAATCTAAATCTAACTGTAAAAGCGATAACATCTGACCCAACTCATCGTGTATGTCTCTGGAAATGCGACTTCTCTCGTCTTCGATCAATTGATCAAGATGGATATATAAATTCCGGATTTTCTTTTGCGACTGACGTAAAAGTTTTGCGGTTTTTACTTCTTCAGTGATATCATTACCAATCGAAAACATGGTTTCAGGATCGATCAAAAAATTAGACCACAATTGAGTTCTTATTTCTCCCCTGCTGGTTCGCACCGGAATGCGAAAAAAACGCCCGGGATGCTCAACCGCCGCTTGCCAGAGCTTTTCTCTATAGCTCTGCTCAGGGAAAAGCTGAGACAAAAAATTCTTACTCCTCTTTGCCTGTTGAGAAGTCCACCCTAAGTTTTTGTGACATTCCATATTCCAATAAAAACATTTCCCCTCTCTTCTGAAAATCATATACTGAAGTGGAGAATACTGCAAAATAAACGGTATCAGCTTTCGCTGATGAGGAACAAATTTTTCCACCGCAATTCCTGTCATTTTCCTGTCAAATCCCAATTTAATGTATTATGCAAATCAAAGACCAACCTCGGAACCGCCGAACTAACATACGATTATTGCCGATTAAACTCTTGAAATTATTGCAATTATGTTTTAACGGCAATGAGGAGAAAAAATATAGATTTTATGAGGTTAAGCTATACGAATGTGAACGATTGTTCACACGATGTGAACGATCGTTCACATTTACCGAAATACATGGCTCTCAAAAAAAATTACCAGGAAAGAAAGTAAAATAGAGCAGGAGAATAATTCTTTATTACTATCGAACGCTTTATAACCACCCTAACTATCTTAATAAAATAAACCGGGTGATTCTTCTTTCATGACCTGATTCCAGTTGACAGAAATATGTGCCGCTGGATAGAGAGAGTGCGTTCCAGCTGATTCTATGATGTCCTTCTTTAAAATAATTGTCCAGTAAGATAGCCATGAGTTCACCAAGCGTATTATAAATCTTCACGCGCACTGTGTTGGCTGCTGGTAAATAAAATTCAATGGTAATATGAGAATTAAATGGATTAGGATAAAGTGGGTACAGATGAAATTCCTGACAGAAAGTTTGTTCTGATTTCTTCAGTCCAACTGGCGGCTCACCACCAGTGTCGGTTTTAAGGATGACACCATAATCGCCCACCGCATAGCCGATACTCAAATCAAAAAATGCGACATCGTTTAAAGTCTCAGTAATACCGCTAAGCAGTGTTTGCCAGTTCATTCCCCCATCAATAGTCTTTAAAATCTGCCCATCCTCTCCTACCGCGTACCCAATCAGGCTGGCATTGCTGATCGGGAAATGGATTCCATACAATGGGGAACTGAAGAAATTGCTGGTCCAATTATTTCCGCCATCTCTGGTCATTGCAATCGCTCCCCGACCATCCCAGACCCGGCAGGCAGCGTAACCAGTGAATGCATCGGTAAAATGAAGATCATACGCTCGACCTTCGTTATTATTTAAATAGAAAGGAGTGAAATTCCACTGGAGACCACCATCCACACTTTTACCAAGCAGCGGTTGGAAGATTGAGTTTTCACCGATGACATAGAGGAGATCGGGTGACAACATAGAGCTGCCCCAAAATCCGCCGCCCAAAAAACCGCTTTGCACAATATTCCATGAACTCCCGCTATCCACAGAATACAATATAGTCTGTGAAAGTCCGCCACAAATGCCTATACTATCCCCAAAAGTGATAGTCTGCAAATCATCGGTTACTCCAGCGGGAATAACCATCCAGTTACTGCCACCATCGATCGTTCGTAAAATTGTACCTCCATCACCTACCACCAATCCGGTAGTCGGATTAAAAAAGTATATATCATGGAAATCCATTGGTAAGGTATCCGGTGAAATATCCTGCCAGGTTAATCCTGAGTCACCTGACCAGAGCACGGTTCCGCCATCTCCTGCCACCAAAATAGTATGGCGGTCCACCAGATGCACCGCATTCAAATTGGCCTGAGTGCCGGCATCGAGCAGGCTCCAGCCGGTCTGGGCATGGACTGAAATGATCGTAATGGCTAACCAGAAAATGATTTGTGCAAAAATAGAATGATTCGCATTCATTGTTGCACCATTTTGTTCGTTTTTAATCAGAAAAGATAGAAGAGGATAATCAGAAATTCAATTCACCTATTCCATGGGTGGCATTTTCATTTCCTGCCATTCTTCGCGAGAAGGCCCATAAATGCCCAGCACTTTGAGGCCGGCTTGACGCATCAATACCGTCATCTGCGCTCGATGATGAGTCTGATGAAGAATAAGCGACATCAACACTTTCCCTTTTTTCCATTTCTCCCCGTACATGTCGATTTCTTCCAGCAAATCGGAATCTTTCCAGTTTTTCTTGACCTGTCGCGAAACCTCTTTTGCTGCCTGACGATAGGCTTCGATGATCTCCTGGACAGTTTCAGGTATATCGGCATTCTCAGCCGGACCTTCGATACGGAGTCCTGTACGATTAAGCATTTCAGGCAGGGTTAACACCACATGCCAGGCCAGACGCCCCAGTGAACGCCCCTCCGGAGTCACTTTTTGCTGGAGAGACTGCGGTGTCATCTGACGGAGCAGTTTTACGGTAGCTTCGCTTTCATATGTCCAGTCTTGCAAAAAATCACTAACCATACGATACATAAAAAATTCCTCTCAAACTAAACTATCAATTTATTCAGGTAACTCGTTACTTTTGTTCTTTCCTCTATATTTGAAGGCAGTAATTTTTTTGCGACTACTTTAACTTCGTGTTTTTGGAAAAAATTTTTCAGGCTTCCAGTTCCATCAATTTCTCCTTTGCTGCCAGTGTACTTATTTTTTCTGGTTGTAATTCTTTTGAGAAGTAACTGTAAATAGCAGGAATGACGTACAGGGTCAGGCCACCGGAGAATAGTAATCCTCCGACCACAGCAATACCCATTGAGACGCGACTTTCGGCGCCGGCACCCAATCCCAGGGCAATTGGCAAAATTCCAAGGATGGTGGATAAGCTGGTCATCAGAATGGGGCGAAAGCGAGCCGCGGCGGCACTATGCACTGCTTCCATCACTTTCAAGCCGGTGGCTTTACGTTGATTGGCGAATTCCACAATCAGGATTCCGTTTTTGGTTACCAGACCAATCAGCATGATTTGACCAATCTGGCTGAAGATGTTCAGGCTCTGGTTAAAATACCATAAGGAGAGCAGGGCGCCAGCCATGGCTAAGGGGACGGTAAACATGATGATGAACGGATCGCGGAAGCTTTCGAACTGGGCGGCTAGAACCAGATAGGACAGAACCAAGGCCAGCATAAAAACAAAAAGCAAGCTGGAGGAACTTTCGGCAAAATCTCGAGCCGCTCCGGTTAAAGAGGTACTGAAAGACTCATCCAAAACCTTCTCGGCAATTTCATCCATGGCTTTAATCCCATCTCCCATCGTATAACCGGGAGCCAGGCCGGCCGATATGGTGGCCGAAATAAAACGATTGAAACGATAGAGCTGAGGCGGATTGGATTGCTCACTTACCTTAATCAAATTATCCAGTTGAACTAATTCACCACTTCGATTGCGAACAAAAATAGAAGTGAGATCCAGCGGCTCATCGCGATTGGCACGGGTTAGCTGACCAATAATCTGATACTGTTTACCATCTTTTATAAAATACCCATAGCGTTGACCGCTGAATAGCAGCTGTAAGGTCTGAGCGATAGCACTGGTGGATACCCCGAGAATATTTGCCCGCTCTCGATCGATCTGGATCAGCAACTCCGGCTTATTGAATTTTACATTCACATCAGCAACGCTAAAGACCGGATGATTATTGACTTCTTCCAGGAATCGTGGCAAGGTTTCTTTTAATTTTTCAAAATTAGGAGCCTGAAGCACATACTGGATTGGCAAACCGAAGCGGGCCATGCCCGTTCCCACACTGATGGTTTGTTCCTGGGTAACAATGGTTCTGGCTTCATTTAAGTCTCTTACGGCTCGGGAAAGAGCATCAGCAATTTGCTGCTGAGAGCGCTGACGCTTATCCGGAGGAACCAGCGTGATACTCATCGATCCGGAGTTGGCCCCACCTGACCATCCTGAGGTATTGGCGATCACCGCTTCAACCTCTGGCACTTCTTTTTTCACTAAATCCACCAGCTGATCCATATATTGATCCATTCGCTCAAACGAGATTCCCTCGGGTGCAGTAGCAGTCAATCGCAGACGGCTGCGATCTTCCAGTGGAGCCAGTTCCTGTGGCAAACTTCGACCCAGAATAAAAATCAGAACGGCCGAAAAACCAATCGTCACAAAGCCAAGCCAGCGCCGCTTCAAAAACCAATTCAATGATCTTTTATAACCATCAATCAATTTTGAGAAGAAAGGCTCTGTTTTTTCATAAAACCGATTATGGTGGGCTGCTTTCCGAATCAAGCGCGTGCTGAGCATGGGAGTGAGGGTTAGCGCCACAAAAGCAGAGATAGCCACTGCCCCACCCAATACAATACCAAATTCCTGAAACAGACGGCCGGTGAGTCCTTGCAGAAAGATAATAGGCATAAAAACCACAATCAGTGCAACAGTAGTAGAGATAATAGCAAAAAACACTTCTCGCGATCCCTTCAAACCAGCCTCAATCGGATCCATTCCGCTTTCTATTTTCGCATAAATATTCTCCAGCATAACAATGGCATCATCCACCACCAGACCAATCGCCAGAATTAGACTCAGCAAGGTCAGAATATTTATCGAAAAGTTGGCCAAATACATAATGAAAAATGCACCAATCAGTGAAGTCGGAATAGCGATGACCGGAATAATAGTTGTGCGCCAGTCACGGAGAAATAAGAAAATGATCAGTACCACCAAAGCAAAGGCGGTCAGGATGGTTTCCTGCACTTCTCTGATGGAATTGCGGATATAAATAGTCGTATCAAAAGCCATACTGGTTTCGATATCATCAGGCAATTCTCGGGTAATTTGTTCCACCCGGCGATAAAATTCATCGGCAATGGTGATATGATTCGATCCGGGTTGTGGAACTACGGCCACAGCTACTCGGGGACCTGAAAGCCCTTTCGATATGGAGCGTTCATTTTCCGGTCCTAATTCAGCATACCCAATATCCTGAAAGCGAATAATACTGCCATCTTTTTCACGGATTACCAAGCGGTTAAATTCCTGTGGTGTCTCTAAACGGCTCCGCGTTCTGACTGTTAATTCTACTGTATTTCCTTCGATGCGGCCGGCAGGCAATTCAATATTCTCGGCATTCACGGCATTGCGAACGTCCAGCGGAGTGAGCTGGTAAGCTGCCAGCCTGGCTGGATCCATCCATAGGCGCATCGACCAGCGTTTTTCACCAAAAATTCGCACTTCTGAAACGCCGGGTATGGTCTGCAGTCTCTCTTTGAAGATGACATTGGCAATCTCACTCAACTCCAGCAGGTTGCGGGTATTGCTGCTCACATTCATGATAAGAATAGGAACGGCATCGGCATCTGCTTTAGATACCACGGGAGGATCAACATCGGGTGGCAAATTTCGTATGGCTCCTGACACTTTGTCGCGGACATCGTTAGCGGCTGTTTCTAAGTCCACTTCCAGTTCAAATTCAATTGTTATAGAGCTCCGACCATCGCGACTCACCGAATTGATGGTGCGAATGCCGGGCACACTGCTGACGGCTTCTTCCAGAATTTCAGTAATTTGTGATTCAATAACATCGGCATTGGCTCCGACATACGAAGTATTTACGGAGATAACCGCCGGATCCACATTTGGATATTCACGTACTCCCAGATATGTGAATCCAATAACTCCGAATAACACGATCATAATGGATAGAACAATGGTGAAGACTGGCCGTCTAATACATACTGCCGAAAGACTCATACTTTATTTCTCTCAGTCTATTTTCCATGATACGATAATTTTCATCCGATTACGGATTCAAAATTGGTACTACTTCCATGCCATTGCGTAACTGCAGTATGGCGGAAGTAATCAGGGTATCTCCCGCCCGGGCACCAGCCGTTATCTCAATCTGCTCAGCAGTTCTTGTCCCAATTTCGACCAATTGAGAAATTGCTTTGCCTTTTTTATATAAAAATACCCGGTGCCCTTTTAATTCCGGAATTAAAGCATATGAGGGTATAAGCACTGTTTCCTTATCTTTTAAAACAACCTCAATACTGGCAAAAGCGCCTGGAATTAAAACTCCGCTGGGATTGGGACATAACGCTCGCATTCGAAGGGTCCGGGTCGCGGGATCGATCTTGGATTCAAAGGAATAGATGGTGCCGCTGAAATTCCCCGGAATTCCTTGTACTGAAAATTGAATTTGATTTCCGACTTTGATAGATCCAACATACTTTTCAGGAATGGTGAAATCAACTTTAACCGGATGGATATCCTGAATAGTAGTGATTATGGTTTGGGGTGAAATATAACTTCCTTCACTTACCTGTCGCAATCCAATGACTCCCTCAAAAGGAGCGCGGATTTCTGTCTTATCGATTTGTACCTGAATGAGTTGAGTTTCGGCCCGACGAATATTGGCCTCATTCACCAGCACATCATACTCTTCCTGGCTGGCTAATTTTTTTTCGAACAACTGGCGTTGTCGTTCCGCTTGCTGTTCAGCCAGCACCTGCCGATACCGGGCACGCTGCAACTGGGCTTGCAATTCCGCATCATTTATCTTCAACAAAATTTCCCCCTTCTTCACCTGTGCCCCTTCTTTAAAAAATATTTTTTCAATTTTCCCCGAAATTTCACTACGGATTTCCACCTCTTCATTGGCCAGAACAGTGCCCACCGTCAATACTTTTTCCGCAAATTTCTCCGATTGAATAATTTCTGCCTTTACCGACATCTTTTGATCGCGCCCTACCTTGCTTGCCCCAAAGGTTCGATTGGCTCGAGTTTTACCCGTCAACTTGGGAAGCAAAAGAAGAACTAAGATGACAATCGCCACCGCCACCATGATATATTTTTTCTTTTTCTTATCCATTAAAGTGCTCCTACCAGAATCATTCACTTTATCAACCATGACCCATGATTAGTCACATTGTACTTTCATGTTTACTTGATCGTTCCAAAACCAGCAGTGAATATTTTATTTTACTATACAGCAGAACGAGGGAATCTATGATTCTTTTTTTGTTTTTTAGAACCAGCTCCAATCACTTCTGGCAATCAGATAGTAAACCACATAGATCCATCCCAGCAGGCCATGAAAAATTGCCCAAAGGATAGCCTTATTTGCCGTCCATGACATCACTATAGCCAGCACTGCCCCAAAACCAATTGACGATCCGGCAAATACACCACTTCGTTTTGCAGACATGGATTTCTCCTATTTTTAAGTAGAACAAGTATAACTAATTTAAGTCTTTGTTTCAAATATTTATCTTAAATTTTAAAGTAAAATCGCATTAAAATTTTTTTCCATTTGACGTCACCTAATTGAGCTACAATTTCAGAGATAAGGTCGCAATTTAGAGTCTCAATTCTCAATATTTTTTCTGGATAATTACAAAGGAAGAGATAAATCAACTCATGCAATGAAGATAGTATTTCTTCATATGAAGAAATACACCCGAATAGTTAATCTTCCGATTTCAGCCTAAACCTTAAGAAAAAGTAGGCTGGAATTCGAAGTATGAATTTAGAAATTTATTCATCTCCCAGTGTTTCCAATGACACAAGGATGGCATCTACTATTTCGACGAATCTTTCATTGGTGTTGGGATTATAGGCATTTTCCGCCGCCGTCTGTAAAACTTTATCCACTAACTGGGGATGGAAAAACAAGTGCCAGCCTTCTTGATAGGCATGAAAATGATTGGGGAAAAGAGAAAGTTCCTTGATATCTGAAAACATCGTAATTTTTGACTGAGATCGTTCCAGACCGGGAGCGGGCAGCGTATCGAGTAACAGGGTAATCCCCTGTTCTTTAATCCAATAATCACGGATCATTCCGCACATCACCGCCTGTTCTTTGAAAAAAATCGTCTTCTGACCAATCCGGGATTGTATCAATGCCGAAATTTCTTCCGGGGTCATACTCTTCGATGCTTTCTTTTTAATGAACATAATCCTTCTCTCAAAACGAATATTCAACCACGGTTTCAAATAAATTCTTTATAGCAAGACAAATTAAAATTCTTTACTATTTTTCTTACCCCCTTATACCTGATAAAATTTTCGTACACTTTCGGAAACTCAATTATAAATTTATCATTTACTTTTCATTTTCATCAGCCATCCAGCACCTGTCTTACTTTGATTAGCAATTCTTCTATATTGAAAGGTTTGGGAAGATAAACCAGGCTGCTTTCAAGCATACCGTGCTGGACAACGGCTTCATCTGTATATCCTGAAATATAAAGCACTTTCAAATCCTCTCGCAGCGCCTTCATTTTGTGTGCCAATTCCCGTCCGTTGACTCCGGGCATGACCACATCGGTGATCATCAGCCGGATATCACAATTATTTTTCTTTACCAGTTGCAGGGCTTCTTCACCATTCTCGGCTTGAATAACCCGGTATCCATTCTGGGAAAGAATTACCGCCGCTACTTCCCGCACATCCGGATCATCCTCCACCAGTAAAATAGTCTCACTGCCCTTTAAATTGGCAGGCATCGTCTGATCTTTCGGTACTTCTTTTGGTTCTTCATTAACCCGCGGCAGGTAAATCTTAAAAGTCGTTCCTTTGCCGGGTTCGCTGTAGACCCAGATATACCCACCGCTTTGTTTAATAATTCCGTAAACGGTGGATAGCCCCAATCCGGTCCCTCTCCCCTTTTCTTTAGTAGTAAAGAAGGGTTCAAAAATTTTATCACGATGAGCTTCTTCTATTCCCACCCCGGTGTCACTCACTGCCAGCATTACATAGGCCCCTGGAGACATGGTCACTCGTTCCTGAATCATCCCGTTGGGGAAATTTACGTTGCGTGTCTCAATCATCAGCACTCCACCTTGAGGCATGGCATCCCGCGAATTCACAGCCAGGTTCATTAACACCTGCTCAATTTGAGTGGGATCAGCTTTTACCAGTCCCAGACGGGAGGTTTTATGGATGATCAATTTAATGTCTTCCCCAATGAGTCGACGCAGTATTTTCTGAAGATCGTCCACAAGACTGTTTAGATTGATAATTCGAGGCTGCATCATCTGACGGCGACTGAAGGCCAATAATTGTCGAGTAAGAGCCTCTGCTTTTTTACCGGCATGCAGGATCAGTGAAATATCTTTCCGCAATGGATCTTTTTCGGGAAGACCTTGTAAAGCCAAATCACTATAGCCATTAATCACCGAAAGCAAATTATTAAAATCATGGGCGACACCTCCCGCCAACCTTCCAATTGCTTCCATTTTTTGGGCCTGCCAGAACTGTTCCTCCATGCGTTTATGCTGGGTGATATCATAGAGATATCCTTTCATCTCCAGCAAGTCACCCTGCTCATTAAATTTACCGATGATATTCGCGATAACGTAGATTGGCTTCCCATCCAGTCTCCGCAATTCCATTTCATATTTTTCTAACTTTTTTCTGGTTTTCAACTCGGTGAGTAATTTCTCCCGGTCCTCCGCCCGTGGATAAAGGGTAAGCACGCTAAAATTCTGGGCTTGCTCTAAAGACGCGAATCCAAATATTTGTAAAAATGCCGTATTACAAAACAGAATGCGCCCATCTGCCGAGGATATATAATCACCGGTGAGATCATCTTCTACAAAGCTGCGATATTTTTCCTCTGAGCGCCGCAGTTCAATTTCCGCCTGGATACGTTGCGTAACATCAAAAGCTAATACTACCACCGCCGGTTTCCCATTATAATTCAGATGGTTCGTTCTAATCTCAACCTCAATCCATTCGCCATTTTTCTTTTTGTGGCGCCATATCCCGGAACGAAGCACCCCTTTGTTTTCCACTAACTGGCGTTCTAATGACAAATGATTGGCATCAACAGGCTGGAGATCGGTGACTTTCATTTGCAAAAACTCATCATATGAATAACCATAGCAATTAACCGCCGCCTGATTAACATCCAGAAAGCAAAAGGTTTCAGGGTCATAAATCCACATGGGATGGGGATTATTCTGGTACAACTGGCGATAACGTTTCTCTGATTCTCTTAGTTCTTTTTCTATATGCAAACGAGTGGTAATATCCTGACCGGAGCTGAGCGTACCAATGACTGACCCGTTTTCATCCTTGAGCAGGGCATTATTCCAGTGGATGAATCTTTGACAGCCATCACGAGTGATTACCGGATTTTCATAACTTTGCCCCGAGGGATCTTCACCTTCCAAAATCTTCTTAAACTTCTCCTGCAGTTGGGAACGGATATCAGCAGGAATAAAATTATCAAACCAGTTTTTTCCAATAATCTCTTCTTCTGAATACCCTAAAATTTCACATCCCTTTTTATTAATTAAACTTACCCTTCCATCGGGCTGTAAAACGAGCAAAATGACACCGGCGATATCTAAATATTTTTGAGCCGTTCCCTCTTCAGCTTTCACTTTCTGCTGACCTCAAAAAAGTTAGTGCTCCAGTTTTTTCTATGCCGATTCAGTGACCTAATTGGTGTTATTCCCCTCACTTATCCATCCTCAAAATAATGATCCGATGCCTGGCCCTCAATTTTTCCAGGCATCGGAGGAACCTAAAACCCTCCCTGAGGTCTACCCTCGATTCCATACCCTCCTGTATGTAATTTTATATTTTTTAAGGACATGGCACAACTCCTACCCAGGACTCTGCAGGGTTTATTTTTGTTTTCAAAATTTCACTGGCTTTAGCGGTTAAATCCGTAGCGTAAAATGGTTTAACAAAGAAACGGTCTTTGAGAATATCTTTTATCCGCACTGCCAGATCGGTATCAGGATAAGCCGAGATCACGATGAATGGGATGTGTTTATTCATCTTCCGAGCCAGTTCCATTAATTGCAGGCCATGACCATCATCCATGAAAATATCCGATATAATCAAGTCATATTGAAAAGCTTTCAATGCACATACCGCCTCCTGCACTCCCGATGCACAATGCACGGTGTATCCCTCATCCATCAACTCAAAATAGAGGGCTTGACGAATGGATCTCTCATCCTCAACTACTAAAATTAAAGCCATTACCAGCCTCCTTCTTTCATATTCTATATATCACAAATGGCAACTCTTATACCAAAAGAGATTGTCCCATAAAAAAGCGAGGCATCTTATTGTAATATATAGATTTAATTATAAAAATTATTGAGTGGTTGGGGAAGTGGGAAGGATTTATAAGAACGGTCGATGTGAACAATTGTTCACACGGTGTGAACGATCGTTCACATTCCCTTCAGGCCCAATCTTTTAATTTTTTTGCTCAACCATTCCCTGGAAATACTCATTCTTCTTGAAATTTCTCCCAGATTCCATTGATATTCTTTCAATAGACGGCCAAAATATTCTTTTTCGAACAACTCGACGGCTTCTCGGTAGGTTAAAGTTGAAATTTTATCCATCACGTCTGGTTTAGACGATTCATCCTCGACCACAGGTGCTGCCTGAACTCTGCTAATAGCCAGGTCTTCAGGTCGAAGCTGCGGACCCTCTGCCAGCACAAAAGCATCTTCGATGATATTTCTTAACTCCCGAACATTTCCCGGGAAAGAATATGATTCTAACAGATTTAACGCTTTTTCGGAGAAAGTCAATTGTTTATTTCTTTGCCGATTAAATTTGTCAAGAAAAAAATCAGCCAACAGCCGGATATCCTCGCGCCTTTCACGGAGTGGCGGCACATAAATGTTTATCACATTCAAACGAAAATAGAGATCTTCCCGAAATCGCCCTTGCTCCACCATACCTTTAAGGTCACTATTCGTTGCCGCCAGCACCATCACATCCACCTCAATTGGACGTTTGCCACCAATGCGGTAAAAAGTGCGTTCTTCCAGCACCCGCAGTAAGCGAACCTGCAGATTTAGAGGTAGTTCAGCGATTTCATCCAGAAAGATTATTCCTCCCTGGGCTTGTTCGAATTTCCCCTGTTTGGTGCTATAGGCGCCGGTAAATGATCCTTTTTCATGACCAAAAAGCTCGCTTTCAATTAAATTTTCTGGTATGGCGGCACAGTTGATGGGTACAAAAGGTGAGTTGCGGCGGGGACTCAACATATGAATGGTGCGGGCAATTAAATCCTTACCAGTGCCGCTCTCACCTCGAATCAAACAGGTGGTGCGGGCATCTTCCGCAACTTTCTGGACAATTTTCATCAGCTCAAGCATCTGCGGCGACCGCCCTATAATCTGAAAATCATTGAATTGCTGTTTGATGGTTTCCCGCAATATTCTATTTTCTACCGCTAACTGATCGACCTGCTTTTTCTTTTGCAACATCGTTTGAATACGCAGGGACATCTCATCCAGGCCGAAGCCTTTGGGGATAAAATCATCCGCTCCGGCCTTCATAGCGCTTACCGCGTTTTCAATGGATTCGTAAGCAGTCATCGCCAGAACGCAGGGGCGGTACCACTGTTGTTTGGCCGCACGCATGATACCAAGACCATCTTCAATGTCAGGAAGCATCAAATCTGTCACCACTAAATCAATCTCATTTGCTTCAAGTATCTCCAGAGCAGTGCGACGATCGCTGGCCGTGAATATCTTATATTCAGAATTTTCCTGCAGGTGAAATTCAATTCCACGCAACATAGAAATCTCATCATCAACCACTAAAATTTGTATCATACTTTCTTATCCTCGCTTACGGCTTTCCATCGGTCTGATAATATTTCGATAAATTTCCCGGAAAAGTAAGAGTAAAAGTTGAGCCCATACCCAACGTGCTCTGTACCTCCACCTTCCCCTGGTGCAAAATCATCACCTTTCGCACCATGGCGAGTCCCAACCCATGTCCCTGTTTTTTCATGGAAAAGAAAGGACGGAAAATAGTTTTCAAGCGATCGGGTGGGATACCACAGCCTGTATCATTTATTTTAATAACTACCTGGGAATCCTGCCAGTGAGTCGATATCGTAATCACTCCTGGTCCACTGATGGCTTCGATGGCATTGGTGATCAGATTGCGAATCGCCATGGTTAATAGTTGAGCATCAGCGTACACAGTTGGCATGTGTTGGTCCAAGGAAATATTCATAGTAATCTGATCAGCGGTTATTTCTTTTATGACCTGGGTAATGAGGTCGTTCACCTGCAGAACTTGCAGATTGGGTTTATTCCAGCGAGAGAGATCCAGCGTACGCTCGACAAAGTCATGCAATTTTTGAGCGGCTAAAAGTATTTCAATGGAATATTTTTTTTGCGGACTTTCATCGGGTATTTTGCGGTACAGGCCATCAGCCAATAGATGAATACCGCTCAACGGATTTTTTAGATCGTGAATTATATACGAGGCAAACTCTCCCATCATTACCAAATTTTCGTTGGCAATTTTTTCTTCTATTAAGGTTTTAATATCGGAAGATAATTTATTCAGCGAGTGCGCTAATTCTCCAATTTCATCCTGACGATTCAACTGAAGGGAGGCATCCAGATTACCGCGACCATATTCAGCAGCCAAATGTACTGTTTCCTGAATGGGGCGAGAAATGGAGTGCGAAAAACGATAAGCCAGAATCAGACTTAGGATGATCGCTGTCACACTGATAATAATGATCGAGCGAATGAGTCCCCGGAAAGGATCCTGCAATGAATATTTCAGACGAGCGGTAGCAATTTTTTTATTGAGCTGAAAAATCGGAACGGCGGTATCCCATATTTCACGACTGGGCTCTGAAACTTCTTTTTGTAGAAGTATTTTTTCGGCAGACAATGCATTTTTTGTCAACTCATCCTGTAACTTTTCCCCCCGTCGCTCCGGCGCACTGGAAGCGATAATCTGACCATGACTATCCAAAATGGCAATAAAAAGAATCTCAGGATCATCAAGCATGCCATCAATAAGGCTTTGCAAAACCAGATAGTTGTCCTGCAAAATCGCATTCAGGCTGGTATAAGCCAGGGTTCGAGTCAGACCAACTGCTTTTTCTTCAGCCTGGTCTAATAACAGTTTTTTTTGAAAATAGAAGATGGCCAGTGAATTGAAAATTATAACCGCCAGAACAATCCCCGTGATGTAAAGAAAAAATTGTCCCTGTAATTTTAAATGTAGTCGCCGTTTCATTTTCATCAGGACAAAATACTTTTTTCTGCTCAATTCACAACCATCTGATGATAGTTTACAATACCATAAGGATTGAGTGGTAATTCTGTGGTCTTTTGTCTGTTAAAAGCAACGACCGGAATCACATGAAACACAAAAACCGCCGGGGTATCTTCTAAGACTTGCTGAATAATTTTTTGGGCAGC
>CAYMXZ010000033.1:0-22570 GCA_964394475.1 uncultured Caldithrix sp.
ATCCAGGACTCTCTCGATAGCATTCTCGTTGGCTTTACCCTGCACCGCCTGGACCATTTCCTCACGCACCATATTTACACCGATATCCACCAGATCGCGTATCATGCTTTCCACGTCGCGGCCTACATAGCCGACTTCGGTAAACTTTGACGCTTCCACCTTGCTGAAAGGAGCTTGTGCTAATTTCGCCAGGCGTCGGCTGATTTCAGTTTTACCCACCCCTGTCGGTCCAATCAGGATGATATTATTGGGCATAATTTCCTCCCGTAGCTCGGCTTTAACCTGCTGCCGGCGCCACCGGTTACGCAGTGCAATAGCCACCATTCTCTTGGCGGCATTCTGTCCAATAATATATTTATCCAGTTCTTTTACAATTTGCTTCGGTGTTAATTCGGATCCCGGCTTTGGCATATAAACTTTCACTGCTCCTATTCAATGGTTTCAACCGAAATCTGATTATTGGTATAAATACAGATTTCAGAGGCAATTTGCATGGCGGTTTTTACAATTTCATTGGCGTTTAAATTAGTATGACGAACCAGTGCCCGCGCGGCCGCTAAAGCAAAGGGACCTCCGGAACCAATCGCCACAATTTTATCGTCTGGTTCTACCACATCGCCTGTACCAGAGATAATTAAGGCAGTGTTCTTATCAACCACGGCCAGCATCGCTTCTAATCGCCTTAAAAATTTATCCATTCGCCATTCCTTAGCCAGCTCCACAGCCGCTCTGGTCAAATTCCCATTATATTGCTGAATTTTTTCCTCAAACCTCTCGAACAAGGTGAAGGCATCGGCGGATGTGCCAGCAAAGCCAGCTAAAACTTTGCCATTATATAACCTTCTGATTTTAATACTGCCATGCTTCATCACTGTATTATTAAATGTGACCTGTCCATCCCCGCCAATCGCCGCCTGACCTTTATGCACCATGCCCAAGATAGTTGTGTGATAAAATCTAGATGCTTTCATTATCCATTCCTCAATCTTTTAAATTTAATCATATTTACCATTTTTTACAAATTCACCAAAAAATATATCCACCCGGTATAAAAAAGATGATTCTTACACCTTCTTTCAAAAAAACACCCTGGAAAAATGAATTCCCAGGGTTAGTAGATTAAGAAGGCGGTGTATGCTGATCAAATTTTTCGGCGAAGGCGAGCCACCGGTATTCCCAACTGTTCTCGATATTTAGCAATCGTGCGTCGTGCGATCGGAATTCCTTTTTTCTTAAAAATTTCTGCTAGTTTATCATCGCTGTAAGGATCATTCGGATCCTCACCGTTAATAATTTCGCGCAGTTGCTCTTTAATTCTTAAGGTAGATAAATTTTCGCCTTCGGCAGTTTCCATCCCTTCATTGAAGAAGAATTTGAGCTCAAAGACTCCATAATCGGTTTGAACATATTTTCCATTAACCACACGACTGACGGTCGAAATATCCATGTCAATTTTTTCGGCGACATCTTTCATGATCATCGGCTTAATATACTCTGGTCCTTTTTCAAAAAATTCTCTTTGCAAATCCACGATGGCATTCATGGTCTTGAGCATCGTTACCCGGCGTTGTTGAAGCGCATTTATAAACCAGCGAGCACTTTCTACTTTCTTGCGTAAAAATTGCCGGACATCTTTATCAAGTTTCTTCGATTGACGGATTAACTTACGATAATGTGGACTGATTTGCAGGCCTGGCATGTTCCATTCATTAAGTGAAACAACTAACTCATCATCAATTTTTTCAACAATAAAATCGGGAACGACATAATTTTGTCGGGTATCCCAGTAACCCTCGCCAGGTTTGGGATTCAATTTATTAATTAAATCCAATGCTTCTTTAATTTTTTCCAGAGGTACTTCCAAAGTACTGGCCACTTTTTCATACCGTTTGTTAACAAAATCATGAAAGGCATTATTAATGATGCGCAGACATAGTTCTTTCCGGCCATTGAGTTCCAGATTTTCAAGCTGAACTTTAAGACATTCCTGTAAATTTCGGGCGGCTATTCCCACTGGATCGAACCGTTGAATTGCTTTTAATATTTTTTCTACTTCTTCAGGTTTCTTCTCAAATATGGTGGCGATACTTTCAACGGTTACTTCTGGATCCAGATACCCATCATCTCGAAGGTTGTAAATGATGTATTCGCCAATTCGAAAATCAACCTCATCTAAATTCAACAATCGTAATTGCTCTATTAAGTGCTCAGCCATTGTGGATTGATATACTTCTGGCCGATCAAATTCTTCTTCATTTTTATCCCGGGGTAAACGAAACTCATAGTTTTCTTCATCATTTACTAACTCCTCCCAATTCACTTCCGGGTCTAATTCTTCAAATTTTTCTTCTTCTTCTGTTTTATTATTTTCTTTTAATTTGTCAAAGTCTTCATTAATCTCTTCGATCTCTTCTTTATTTTCGTCAATGGTCTCTTCTTCTTCCTGAGGCTCTTCCTGTTCACCTATTTCCTCTAAAACTGGATTCAGCTCCAGTTCAGTCTTGATTTTTTGCTCAAGACTCAGCATAGGCAACTGCAACAGAGTGGATAATAATATCTGTTGCGGAGTTAGCCTCTGTTCCAATGCCAGATATTGACTGAGCTTGACCATTGTCAGATAAATCCTATTTTTCTTCTTACCATTTTGGCATAATTTCTGTATACAAATTACTGTGAAGTAGCTAACTTGTCAAGATAAATTTCCAAAGCTTTAAATAAAATAAAGATTTCCGATGTTGTGAGTTTGAATTGCATGGGAGATTCTGCAGGTGGAAGAAATTGTATGCTGTTAATCGGGAATGGAAATAATTTTATGCAGAAAAGTTTTTCGATGTAATGGACAGGGACCGTATTTTCGAATCATCTCCCGGTGAAATAATGTCCCATACCCTTTATGCCGGTCAAAGCCGTATTGGGGATATTGCTGATGATATTTAATCATCAAATGATCTCTGGTAACTTTAGCCAATATAGAGGCAGCGGCGATTGTAAACGAAATTTCATCTCCGTTGATAATGGCCTCCTGTCGGAATAAGCGTTCTGGTAATTCATATCCATCAAAAAGAATGTAGTCAGGTTGAATACCCAGTGAACCCAACGCTTTTCGCATGGCTTTAAAGGTCGCCTGGCGAATATTCATACGATCGATTTCGCTATGGCTCACCACGCCGATACCAGTGGCAATGGCTTTTTCCTTAATGAGCTGAGCTAATTCTTCCCTTTTACTGCTGGTTAATTTCTTGGAATCGTTAATTTCAGGATGATAGAAATCATGAGGAAAAACGACGGCCGCTGCTACCACCGGTCCTGCCAATGGTCCGCATCCCGCTTCATCCACCCCCGCAATTCGTTGAAATCCATTTGACCAAATGATCTGTTCTATATCCAGATTAACTCTACCCATCTTCTGTCAGGTTTTCCCCTGTGAGGTTATATTACTTACTCCAAAGGTAAGATATTTTAATAAAAAATATACGATTTGAAGACTGATACGACTGCGTATACTGACGATCCCATTCTTGGGTATACGCCAGATAAACTGTGCTGCCCGGTTTAAAGCGCCAGCCTAAAAGCACATTGGCGCTCAGTCTTTTCCAGGCCTGATATTCATAAAATCCGGTGGAATCATTTTGGAAAAAATCTTCTGCACCATTGGTGTGCTGGAAGAATATTCGGGCGAAAAGATTTTTGCGCAACAGGTAGCGTCCACGTAATTTCCAGATTCGGACATCAGATTGTCCAACTTTCTCGATGGGTATTAATTCTTTTTCAGAATCTAATAACTTACTGTTCTCAAAACCTACTTCAAAAAATGTATTGGATGAAGGTTTTATCATCAGATAAATTTTGGCACCCAGATTGAATCCAGCACGATGAGTCTGGAAATAATATTGTGAATTATTTTCCCAGCGAGCGCTCAGGGAGACAGGTTTACCAATATCACTATTCACTTCCACGAAAAAATCTCTTCCCCAAAAAACAAAATCTTTTCCTTTTTGAGGCAGGCTTCTAAAAAAATAATAATATTTATCAGATTCCACATCACGATACCGGGTAAATCCACATTTCAACATGCTTTGATCTGCCAGTTCTATCCAGAGCTTGCCCTGAACAGCCTCACTACTGGTCGATTCATCAGAATCCTTTAAATAAAAAGGCTGTAAAGATAAACCCCAGCTTCGAATATATTTTTTATTCACCATGGGATGCACATCAACATAGATGCCGTTGTGAAAGGTACCTTTTTCAGGGACTTTGGGATAAAAACCCAGTTTGTCCAAACTAAAATCAGGGCTGTGATAAAGAGTGTAGGCCAGCATCTGAAACAATTGACCATAATATCCAGCAGTCCCATATCCAGAGCCGCCTTGCAGAACATCAGCAGCAATCGAATTGTAGGTGTATACTCCCTGTCCAATAAAATAAAATTGACCGGAGTGAATGGTGGCATCCACTCCTCCTGCTTTATTGTATTCGCGATCTTTTCCATTCAGATTGACGGATCGATCAACGTACATCAATCCAATATTTGAACTGCGAAAAATATCCCTTTGCACTCGCAAAACGGCAAATAATTCATCTGAAGCCGAAGGATCCGAGGGATCTCCCAAACCATAATTTTTCCAATCACCGGTGATGGCTCCCAGCGCTCCCAGTGAATACGATCCCAGCTTACCAGTGATTTTGGCACCGGTTTTTATCTTACTTATCGAACCAATTCGTCGACTATAGAACATCTGATAAAAAGGAGATTGGAATAAATTAGTATTTTCCAGAAAAAACGGTCGTTTTTCTTCCAGCTGAACCTCAAAACGTTTATCCACATTAATCTTTTCATCATCAATTTCTACCTGCCCAAAATCAGGATTCACGGTTAAATCAAGGGTCAGATCAGAGGTAAACCCGTATTTGAGATCCATCCCCAGGTCAAGCTGGTCTTCAATGTGCTCGTTCTGTTGAATATTCCTGGTGGTGAGATAGGGTGTTATATTCAGGTGCTGACCGCTATGGATATTCTGTATGCCGATCAGAATTCCACCTTTATCCAGCCGATTCATATTGAAATTTTGGTGAACAGGTGACCAAAAACTGATTTCCCGATTTTTTTTTCGTACTCGCCAGGCATTGAATCCCCAGATCTGATATCTCAGATCATCTTTAAAGCGAATCGAGGTAAACGGAATCGCAAATTCTGCCACCCATCCATACGCATTGCGCCGAGCGGCCACCTGAAAGATGGTGTCCCAGGTTAAATCTAAATTGTCGCCATTCTCGCTGATCAGCCCGTCTTTTTCGACTCCACTGGCATTGGTGGCAAAATAAAAGGCTTTCCGCTGATCATTATAGGTGTCAAGGTAAAAGTTTATATTATCATCGGGATAAAACTGTTGGTCACGTTCCAGCAATCGGGAAGGAATTGAAAAAGGTTCATCATCAATCATGATAAATAAAAAGTAAACATGATTTTCATCATAGAGTATGTAAAAACGAGTTTCCTGACTGGCATTTTCTCCTTGCAACGGTTCACGTTGAATGAAACCATCCTGCACAGAAGCATTCAGCCAAAGTTCATCCACCCGACCATCAATTTTAGGCGCTTTTTCCGTGTAATAGGCAATCGCTTTCTTTTCTGGCAGAATCACTTCGGCTGAGCTGACAGAATAGGATACCAGTACACTTAGCAAGAGGATGATGAACCTGAATACCATCAACAGTTTTTTTAAATTTGACAAAATATATCAGCCGTCCGCGTATAAGTCAATTAATTTCACATATCCCAATAACTCAAATTTTACAGAGTTTTTATTTTTTATCAAGCAAATTATTTTTTTTTCCATACCATACCAATCAAAAATTGGTTAGCTCAATTGATTCATGAAATAATCATTTGATGAACCAATTTCAGAAAAATTAGACCTTTGCTTTTCCCTCAAATTTTCCCGGATGGATTACGTACACAGAAAGTGTGAGCAAGGAATAAACAGATGATGTGGAAACTTGTATTAAGTTTAGAAATTTATCAGGAGGGTTTTACTTTAATTATTTTGAATGGAAAAGAAGGTAAATTTTTTTATATCATTTTCCAGGAAAAAAACGTTTACCCTATAGGGCATTATCTCTTCATTGAATATAGTCTTTAAAGATGATCGACTTCAGAAATGACTTCTCTTAATGAAGTAATTCCATCCAGACATTTTTGCAGGCTCACTTCTTTTAGTGTTTTAAATCCTTTAATTCTGGCTAAGGTTAACAGCTCATTCAGTCCGTGAAATTTCTGAATAGCGCCAGCCATTTCCTCATCGATTAAAATATATTCGGCCACCGCACATCGTCCATAATAACCGGTAAAATGACAATGCGAGCATCCCTGGCCATGATAAAAAACGAATTGTTTCTCAGAAGGCGCGAAGTATTCCGGCAATAAATCATTAGCCCGACTATCAACTGTTTTACAGGATGGACAAATTTTTCTCAATAATCGTTGCGCAATAACCATTTTTAAAGCGCCAGCTAAAAGAAAAGGCTCAATTCCCATGTCAATCAAACGAATGATGGTAGTTGGTGCATCATTAGTATGCAGAGTACTTAAGACCAGATGTCCGGTAAGGGCAGCCCGCACGGCAATCTCCGCCGTTTCTCTATCTCGGATTTCTCCAACCATGATGACATCCGGATCCTGGCGAAGGATGGTTCGCAAAATAGTGGCAAAATTAAGGCCTATAGCCGGTTTTACATTGGTTTGATTGATTCCCGGAATATGATACTCAATAGGGTCCTCTACTGTAATGATATTCACTTCCGGCTTATTGATAAATTGCAACGCCGAATATAAAGTAGTGGTCTTCCCGCTGCCGGTGGGACCGGTGACAAGGATCATCCCATAAGAGGATTGTAAAGTACTCTTTAATGCATCCGTCAATGCCGGATCAAAACCCAATCCATCCAATGATAAAATTAACGATGATTTATCCAGCAGTCGCATAACAACCTTCTCCCCATAAGTGGTGGGCAAGGTTGAAACTCTGACATCAATTTGATTGGTATCGCTCTGCATACTGAATCGTCCGTCTTGTGGCTTCCTCCTTTCAGCAATATCTAAATGGGCCATGATTTTCAGCCGGGAAATCACTAATTCTTTTTTATAATCAACCTTTTTTTTCCAATCCCATAATACACCATCAATTCGTAATCGGATTCTTAATGAATTTTCTTCAGACTCGATGTGGATATCACTGGCACGCCTGGCAATCGCCTCAGAAACTAATTCATCAACCCATTTTATAATCGTATAGTCTTCATTGTTTTTTTCTTTTCCCCCATTAATGCTCTGCCTTTCACGATACTGATATAAATTGTACGATCTTTTGTCATCTACGTGGTGAGCAATATTGTAATGAATGTTAATCTCATTAAAAATCCGTGACCATTCCCATTTTACTGGAATAATTGTTTGCTCTGTAAAAAATTCAATTTCTTTTATCAAATCATAGTTTTGAGGATCATCCATTGCCACATGAATACCTTTTTCATCAGCAAATAAAGGCACCAGATGATGCTGTAAAGCATACTCCGCTGGAATGAGTTCAAACAGTTTTTTCATTCGATCTTCAACATATTTTCAAGCATAGTGGGTATGATTTGCTCAAGTGGTTCAGAAGTTAAAGTTTTCTTGCTGATCATCCCCACAATCCTTCGATTCTCACCATCGATGAATCGCAGGGTTACAGTCACTCGTTGCAATTTATTTTCCTCCATATCGGGAGTAAAGGATGACTCTATCAAACCAACAACAAAGTGGGTTGCTCCTAAAGAGTCGGCCAATCCACTCCATTGAGCAGGGGAAATAGAATATGAATCGCTCAACCACATTTTTCTCAGAAAATAATTGATCTGCATTGGTTCAATGATGGGAATTCTGTGGTTAATAAAAATCAAACGAAAGAGTTCATTGGTCGCTAATTGAGTAATTGAAGGTGGTACACCATTTCCATAGAAAGGTACAACAGCAACGACTGTTTTATCTTTGTCCATATTCACCAAAAAAAATGAGTTTCGATAGCAACCGGAAACCAGGATGAATAGAAGAGAGAAAAAGGCACAAATTCGCATGTTAGTCCGCCACGCTTTGAATAATTTTTCCAGTTTCATCTACTTCCCAAACATTAAACTGTCCATCCCTATCAAAATCAATAATAGCGGTTGCTCGTGCTAAAAATTTTTCATTATCAGCGGTAATAATTTCAATCTTGTAACGGGCCTCACCTCCTTGAGTAATTAAAGTCGCCTGCTCAAATCCCAGTTCAGCAAGATTGCTGGTGAAATAATCATTTTCATAATAAAAGGCTTTTTGCAAAGTGTAAAGATGGCGCAACATTGTCTTAGCCTCGGTAGTTTTCGCTTTGGTAATGACACTGGTAAAACGAGGAAGTGCTAACAAGATGAGAATACCAATAATTACGATCACGACCAATACCTCAGTTAGCGAAAATCCTGATTCTTGCCTGATAATTTTACAGAAATTCATTTTTGTATCCTCCTTCATAATTTCAACTCCAAATTTTGACATAAACAAAAGATTACCCCGGAAATAATTGTGTCAAATTGAACAAGGGGAGATAAATGGCGATCAGCAGTAAACCAATTATTAATCCCAGGGAAAGAATGATAAGAGGTTCTATGATACTGGACAATAACTCCATCGTATAATCAATATCCTGTTCATAATAATTGGCAATTCTTAGCAGAACTTCAGCCATGTTCCCACTCTCTTCTCCCACAGAAATCATTTGAATCACCACCGGTGGAAATATGGAGGAGGTCAGCAAGGTATGTGAGAATTTTTCACCTTTTAACAAATAATCATGCATTCGTAAAATCTCAGCTTTTAGATAAAAATTTGAATTGGATCTGTAAATCGTTTCGAGTGACTTTAGAAGATTCACACCTCCAATTAATAGCGTTCCCAGGGTTCTGCAAAAGTGGAAAAGGTGGTTCTTGCGAATGTATTGGCCCCACAAAGGGACTCGCAAAGTTTGTTTATGTAGCAAATATTTAAAGTGTTCTATTTTATAAATTTTTCTCATTATAAAAATGCTCAGCACCAATATGCCTAAAAAAACTAATGAGTATTGTTTTACGAATTCACTGGCTATCATCACCAGGCGAGTCAATCCAGGTAGTTCAGAATCAAATTCCTTAAATAACTCATTAAAAGCAGGAATGACAAAGAAAAACATAAACATTAAGGCAATGACTGAAATAACAACAACCAGGAAAGGATAAGCGAGAACCTGTATAATTTTTTTCCTGAATCTGGCGATTTTTTCTAGATATTCTAACAGAAGAAATAACATGTCATTCAATTGACCAGTTAACTCCCCAATTTCTATCAGACTACAATAAACATGATTAAAAAGGTAGGGAAACTGTTTTAGACTGCTGGAAAAGTCATGCCCAGTTCTCAACTGCAAGATTAAATCATGTAAAATTTTTTGTTCAGATTTATTTACAACCTGGTGGTGGATCATCCGTAAACCGTCCAGCAGGATCACTCCTCCCCTGAGCAACAAATATAAATTGCGAGTAAATTCAAGCAAAAATCGATTTCTTCGCTTTAAAACCAGAAAGGATTGAAATGTTTTTGCGTGATCAGGCAAATCCCAACTCCTTTAAGTTAAGCAGTATCTATTTCCGATTTTTCAATCGATATTTTTTTAACAGGTACTGAAGATTCTGTCGGGATATACCAAGCGAAGATGCCGTCCGCGATACATTCCCATTATTATCCTGAAAAGTATGACGAACAGTCTCATATTGAATATTTTTCAAATATTCTCTTAAAGACAAATGCTGGGCGGGCCGGATGTATTTTTTCGTCGGCTTGTTTAGCAAGGTTTTAATTTCTTCCAGTTTAACCTTACCATCCCTGCTGTAAATATGGGACATGATTGTATAAACCACATTTTCCAACTCTCTAATGTTGCCTGGAAATTCCAATTCTTTAAGATAATGAATAATATTTTCTTCAAATTTTATTCGTTGTTTTTGTGAATATTTAACGCAAAATCTGGCCATAAAATACCGCGCCAGATATTCAATGTCAGTGATTCTTTCGCGCAGTGACGGCAATCTTAAACTAAAAGTGTTGATTCTATGATAGAGGTCCTTTCGAAAAGTTCCTTTTTGGACTTGATCCTCCAGATTTTTATTGGATACTGCAATGATGCGGATATTTACTTTACATAATTTTTGGCTTCCTACCGGATAAAACTCCTGGTTTTCAATAGCCCGCAGGAGTTTAGCCTGAGAGACGAGATCTATTTCGCTCACTTCATCCAGAACCAGAGTACCCTCATTCGCACGGTAAAAATGACCCGGGCTGGTTTCCAGGGCACCAGTAAATGCACCCTTTTTGTGGCCAAAAAATTCTGCTTCAAAAAGAGAGGGTTGAATTGACGCACAATTAACAATATGACATGGTCCTGCTTTGCGTTCACTCTTAAAATGTATAAATTTTGCGAATAAATCTTTTCCAGTACCCGTTTCTCCGGTAATCAACACATTCTCAGAAAATGTTGCCATACGACGCGCAATTTTGATTTGTTCCATTAGATTTGGATGACTGCCAATGATAGTAGGCATGCAGCGATTATCCGACATTTTTAGAAAGAAAAAATTTCGGCAATAAAATTCATCAATATATTTTTTGATCAGATTACAGCCAAGTCGTTTAAATTCAGATTTCGTGATTAAAGGTATTTCAACGGATAGAGGTAAATGAACGAGCGGTGAATTGACCATGAGGATCTTTAAAGTATAAGGAAAAAGGTGATCTAATTTATTAAAAAAATTTATATTTGCTGCGGTTTGATAATGATCATTCATTAAAATCACTTCCATATTACCTTTTCCTAAATTTTCCAGGCACTCAAACGGATTGGTAAATGCAAAAACATCAAAATACTCGGATAGATAATCTTGATATTTTCTCAAAGTTGCTTTCTGTGGATCGATATAGAATAATTGAATATCCATACCCTTCCCCTAATTTTGCGCATTTGTAATAAAAATATTTTTTGTCCCTTTTCTCAAGATTATTCCTTCACCTGTTACTTCACTTATTTTATACTTTTTAAAAAATTGGCCTTCATGTACAAAAGAAATTTGACCTGTCGGTTCCTCCAGAATAGCTACTCTCCCTGAGTCAGTAGCTATAAAACCATAGTATTTTAAAAGGGATGGCTTCGATGTATTATTTAAATTTTCCTTTTCTGGCGCTTTGGATGGAACCGATTGTTTATCATTAGAAAATCGAAAATCAAAAGGATCAGGAATCTGTTGCAAACTATCAGTCCAATTTTGTGGATCTCTTTCCATCCCGCTATTTTCCTTCGATAACTGAAAGTTTATTTTTACCATATCAGCTGATATACTCCCTGGACTTAATTCCTTCCGAATGGCTATAAATATTTTGCTCCAGAGGAAAATTGACATCATTAATAAAATAAAAATAACGCCATAATTTTTTTTAAAAGCTCTTACCATAAATCAAGCCGCTGAATCGATAAAACAAGTCGGCCTTCCATCCAAGATTGATCAATTCTGTTTTTCGATACTGACAGTTCCGTGATTTGAAGTAAAATACCCTGTTCCTCAACCCGGGCGATGAACCGCATGATGGCTAAAAATCCTGCCGAAAAACAAAGCTGAAAACGTAACAATTCTGAAGTCGTATCGATCCCCATCGTGGTTGGCGATAGGGATATAATTTTCAAATTGCTTTCCTCGGCCAATCTGGTAATTAAATGATAAAAATCAGATAGCGAATTATGAGTAAAAAGCTGAGATTTAAACAGATTAATCTGCTGGATAAAATAACTATTTCGTTCTTCTATTTCCTTGATTTCCATCTCTATTTCTTGTTCTTGTTCATGTAGACTTGATGATTGAAAAATATTATTTATAACCTGTACATAGACGTCCAGCGATGGCAAAAGCACAATCCAGCAAAAAAGAAAAAATCCAATTAAGCCAAGAACGATTATGGTATAGAATTTTTGATCAGCTCTCAATTCTCACCTGGAATTCAATACATTGTTTAAAATTTTTGAGCCATTTAACCTGATAATTTTTAAATTCTTTCATTAGTAATTGTTGCAATAGCACCCTGGTGAAAGATGGGGAATTTTCAAGATTTTTCATAAAATTCATTAATTCGATTTGAGCCAGACAATATCCCCTTAGATCTATCACGCTGGAATTACTTTTTTGTGTTTTTAATTCTAAATGACTGAGTTTGACGTGGGGTGGAATACATCTTAATAATATATATAAGTCTCTGGTAATTTTATTTTTAAACTCCTGCTGTCTGAGACAGGTCGACCAGATATTCTTTAACTGATTTTGTTGTGAAAGCAGTAAATCTCTTCTTTGTATTAAAGACTGATGTTTAATCCTATTCGGCTCCAGATAACGCGCTCTGGTTTTTAATCCTAACTGAGTGAGCTGAGCAAAAAAAACAATGATTATCCCTAAAAAATACAGCAAACAGATTATTTTAAAAAGAATACTTCTTCGCTTCTGGATAAAGAACTCTTTTTCGGGAAAAATCCTATACGCATTGCCAATATTAGCCTCCATAAAAAACACCAGTAAACTACAACCCAGGGCATTGAGATACTCTCTTTGATATCCTCCGATTATTTTGGGGAAAGAAAATATTTTAACATTTGCTACCGTTAATATTTCCACCGCCGGCTCTTCTCCAGACAGGATGATCGGCTTCTGTTGTTCATTTCGGGGAAACCAATCATATGTTTCGGGAGTATGTGGAAAATAGTGAAATAAATTTAAATAGCCCAAATGATACGCAAGCTTTAAAACATGCTCTTTTCGAAAGTGAAAGTGATAACCGGAAAAAGAATGATAAATATAAGGAAACAGAAAGAGCACACTCATAGCATTGATGGTTATGAAAGAAAGATATGAAAATTCTCTTAAATCAGTGAATAAAGTGTTCAAGGAATCCCATTTAAATACAAATAATAAAAGTCGTAAATTTGAAGGTCTTTCTTTTTGAACGATAAATTTATATTGGTAACCATCTGTACCTGATTTTAAAGGCAGATATAACTCCGAGTGTTGTTCTAAATATTGGTGAATAAGTGGCAAAGGCATGGCAGGTATATCTATACATTTTATCAGAACATTTTTTACATCCAATTGTATCGAGTAATATCTGGACTCTAAATTATTTTCCCTGATGGTCTCCTTGATTACTGTCGATAATTTCTGATCCAGCGCATAGTCTACCTTTACTTCTTTTAAAATTTTGAATCCCTTAAGAGTACGCCTGATCTTAATGAAATAAATTTTATTTTCAGCCACTTCGATTCCCAGAGAGGATTCATACAGATCAAATAAAACCAGAATTTTTTTTAACATTGATAAAGGCGGCATGGATTTCTCCCACTAACATTCACCACCTGTTATAAGATAAATGAGGAGTTATATAGATAATCAACTCACTCTTCGTCTTGTGATGATTCGTGCTACGAAATAAATAACCGATCAAGGGTAAACTTCCTAAGATGGGTATTTGAAATTTATTAACCGCATCAACAGTTTGAATTAAACCACCCAATACTATTGTTTCCCCATCCCTCAGTCTTACAGTAGAATTCAGCGCTCTTCTCTGGATAGTGGGCGGAATATCAGACGAAAATTGTCCAACTGGATTATTAAATTCAGGATGTATTTCTACCGTAATTTCACCGGATGCGCTCACCCACGGTGTAATTTTTAAAGTGATATTAGCTTCTATGGTATGAAATTGTTGGGTTTCTTGAATGTAGACCTGTGAAGGATCACGAATGGGAGTTTGAGTGGTCAGAAGATAATACTGGGTTTGTCCAATAGTAATATCCGCTGAATAGCCATTTAAAGTTGCGATCTGAGGCTTTGAGCGAATATTAGCCTTACCAACGGTTTCAAGAGCTTTGACTTTCAAATAAAAATCATCGGGCAATCTACCAATATTGGTGATTCCCCAATACCCCTCAATTTTATCACTATACTGATTTATATTTTCCCCAGTTAAATAAACATCTATACCCGGAAACCAATCATCTCCAGAACCACGAGTGCTGTCAGGCGTTCCCCCGGTTAATCCTCCCTTTATGGAAATTTCCTTGATATCCTGATAGTTATAATCAACAACAAGTGCTTCAATGAGAATTTGTGGAACCGGTCGATCCAAATTGTTCAGGATCTGTTCAATTTCATGTATGACATCACTTGATCCATGAATTAATACAGCATTGTGCTCTTTGATAATTTTAAATTCGGCTTTCTCTTGCATCTTTTCTGGTAACATGTCCAGAATCCCTTCCACTTTCACATACTTAATCGGGAAGAGCTGTGAGGAAAGCAATAATTTGTTTGTTTTGCTCCCTATCAGATAATTTCCATTCACTCTTTTGAAGGTATAGTCGTGTGAACCAAGCAACAACTGCAGACAGTTATCAAACGTTAAATCATGGGCACATACCGAAACAGTGCCTTTTAATTCATCCAGATAAAAAAGATTGGCATTTACCTGTCGAAATAATTCATTTAAAATCGTTTCCAGTTCGATATGATTAGTTTCTAAGTCGATTTGATTATTATGAACAGCCAGGTAAAAATTAATCGGTGTCATATTCTGATCAATATTATCAGAATAACTCCTTCTCAGGCGGTACACTGATCCGTCTTGCGTTAAAGAATAACCATTACTTTTTGCCAGTGAGGAAAGAGCTTCTTGAAGAGGGAGATCAATAATTAAAGCACTGATGGTACCGCTTATATTTTTATCCAGTAATATGGTTTTTTTAGTCAGCTGTGAAATTTGATAAAAAGCCTCCTGGATATCCGCATCCTGAAAATCAATAGAGAGTTTATCATTTTCGAATTGAACAAATAATTTTGTTTGTTTTTCAATGATAGGAGCAGGTGGATTTTCTTTAATGATTTTATAAACAGAACCAATTTTCTCTATCGTTAATTGATTTTCGTTCAATATTAATTTCAGAGCTTCCGCCACGGTAATATTTACGAGGTGAATCGTAATTTTCACATTCACCTCATCCGCAATAAATATATTTAGCTGATATTGATTGGCAATTAATCTTATAAGATCTTTCAAATCTACATTCTTGAAATCCAGGTCAATTATCTTTTTTTGCAAATCAGGGGATTCATCCCATTTTTTTAATGTATCGGAACACGAATCCTGACCGATTGTTAAGTGAAATGGATAGATAATAATCAAAACCAGAATTTTGAATTCAAAGACATGAAGGGAGCTTTTAAAGAGCGGGTCCATATCTCATCAATGACGTCAAAAATATTTTGAGTAATGATCTTTTTGCTAATTCAGAACCGTTAAAAATTTTAAAAAATTGAAATCGATATTTTTAATTGAGAGAGGGCGATATTAAACCAGTTGGAAAATACTTTTTAGTCCACCCTACCCATTTCCCCAACTATGATTTAAAAATCTCCCTCCCTCCCACTCAATAGAACTCACGAATAAAAATTACAATTTTAGTGCCAAAAATGAAGAGATTTTATTTTATGAAAAGGAAGAAACTCTTCTCTTCTGTAACCTGCTATAATACAATAAGATATATAAATAGATATTATGGATGTGGGAAGGATTTCTATTATAAAAATAGTTCGATAAAGACTTATTTTAGAAAGCAAAACCGCACAGGTGTGTGCTTTTGAGTTAGCTTAAATTTTTGAATCTGCTATAGCAACACTTTATCAATCACAATATCATGCTTTTTTATGCGGCGAATGAGGGCGTCCCGCGAGATTCCCAGCAACGCTGCGGCTGCATTTTGATTGTAATTCGCTTTTTCTAAGGCCAAACGAATTAATCGTTTTTCATTTTCATCTAAATTCAAATTCGATTCAGATTCTGATAATGAAGCATTCTTATCTTCCGGGATAAAGAAATCGCCGATGGTAAATCTGGATTTATCTGAGATGAGAAATGCTCTTTCAACCATATTTTTTAATTCCCGCACATTCCCCGGAAAGGAATAAGCATTTAATTTTTCAATGATGCGCGGATCGAGATCGGGAAGAGGGCGATTTTTCCGTCGAGCAAACAGCGTAAGAAAATACCGTAGTAAGGGTTCGATATCCTCGAGACGTTCCCGCAAAGGAGGAATATGAATAATCAGAGTATTTATTCGATGATAAAAATCTCTTCGAAATTTATTCTGCTCAATTAATTCCTCTACATTTCTGTTTGTCGCCGAGATGATTCGAATATCGACCTCAATAAATTTATCTCCTCCAACAGGTTTAAATTTTTTTTCTTCGATAGCCCGCAATAACTTGCTTTGTAAAACGAGGGGCATATCAGCGATTTCATCCAAAAACAAAGTTCCGCCATTTGTTTTCTCAAAAAGACCTTTTTTATCCTCGCGGGCATCTGTAAATGATCCTTTGCGATGCCCAAAAAACTCGCTCTCCAGTAAGGATTCGGGTATGGCAGCACTATTAACAGGGAAGAATGGATAATTTCGGCGGGCGCTGGAATAATGGATAATTCGAGCAATAATCTCTTTTCCGGTGCCATTTTCCCCAGTAATGAGAACATTTATATCTCGATCACTTCCAGCCAGCATGGCCAATTCGATGACTTTTCTAATCTTCTCGCTTTTGCCAATCATCTGGCGTTCAATCAAGTTTTCTAACTCCTGGCCAATCAGTGAGAAATGATTTTCAGTACTAATCAGCTTTTGTTGTAAAGTTAGATATCGGCGAGTGCGAGAGATAGCAAAGTCCACATCATAAAAACTAAAAGGTTTTTTGAGAAAATCGATAGCTCCATGATGCATTCCCTCAATTACGGCCTCAATGGTGCCAAAGCCACTCATTAAAATAAATTCGATTTCGGGTTTTTCTATTCTGACCTGTTTTAAGAATTCCAATCCATCCCCATCGGGTAAAAAAAGATCCAGAAAACAGATATTAATCTGTTCATTGTTGACCATTTCCCTGGCCTGCTGCAGCGTTGCCGCTACCATCACCACAAAATTTTTTTCCCGAAAGTGTGAACTCAACTTGGAGGATATGTGAGGATCATCTTCAATAATTAATATATGTAGACCATCAGTCACCATAGGCGTAAGACCTTTCATTAGAATCAGAAAAACAATTTTGTTGACCATTTTGAACAGCAATAGATTTTGGCAGATAAATTCTCACAATCGTACCTGTTAATACTTCACTCTCTATCTCAATCCTTCCACCCATTCTGTGAATGATACGATTCGCTATGGTTAATCCCAATCCCTGCCCCTGCCCCGCTTTTTTAGTGCTGTAAAAAGGTTCGAAAATCTTTTCGCACTCTTCCTTTCGCACCCCGATCCCATTATCTTTAACTTCGATAACTATTTCTCCATTGGGACAGAAGGTTCTTACTGAAATCTCTTTACCATATCTCCCATTCACACGCTGACCTTTTTCTACCACCGCATCACGAGCATTGAGTAAGAGATTTAAAATCACTCGTTCGAATTGATAGGGATTGCCAGATATGATGATATTATCTTCTAATTCCATCTTTAATTGTATTCCCTGCTTGCTGAACTGCTTTCGCACCATGTGATAGGCATTTTTGACCATTTCGTTAAGATCACACCGCTCGCAAAATTCCTCATGTTGCCGACTGCTAAATAAACGAATATGTTCTATAATGGACTGAATGCGGTGAACATATTCAGCAATTTCCTTTACATTTTGTTCTATTTCTGTACTGGGATGCACGGCAGCCATATTTTCCATCCCGATACTTTCTGCGTTCAAGCTGATATTTTGCAATGGCTGATTTATTTCATGAGCCACCCCGGCGGCTAATTCACCCAGGGCCGTGAGTCCGGATTGATGAGCAATAATTTCTTGCTGTTCGCGTTGCTCGCGTAAGGCCGCTTCAATTCGTTGCTGTAAGATTTTGTTATGCCGCTGCTTATGATAATACAAATAAATAATAAGCAGGGACAATAGCGTTGCTATTAAAAAACCCAAAATAAAACGGGTCTTAAGCAATTTTTGTTTTTCAGCTTCCAATTTGAGAATGGCATTATCCTTCTCAATGAGTTCTTTCTCTTTTTTGATACTTTCGGTAAGATATTCAATTTGTAAATCAGTAATTTTATTTTGATTCATAAAAAAGACAGAATCTTTTAAGCTGATATATCTCTTCAGATAAGCAATCGCTTGCGTTTTATTTCCTATTTTATCATAAGATTCTGCCAGATAATAATAGTTGGTAAGAGACACATCTTTTGCTTTTATTTTTCCTGCTAAAATATTGCTGTTAAGAAAATGATCTATGGCCTTTTTATATTTTCCCTTTACTTGATAGTAATATCCTAAACGCTGCAAAGAATAAGATTCATGCCATTTATTTTTAAACCTTTTTGCAATAGCCAGAGCTTCCCTAAAATATTTAATTGCCTCTAATTCATTTCCCAGAGCTAATTCTATGTCTCCCAAATTGTTTAAATATAATGGATAGTGAATTTCACATCGGGTTTTTTGAAAAATTTCATACGCTTCTAAACCATATATTTTGGCAGAGTCAATTTTTAAAGTCGAATAAAATAATCTGCTCATATAATACAAATACTCTCCTGTTTGATAATTATCATTCGCTCTATCGATAATACTTAGAGCATTTTCATAACATATAAATGATTTATTATAATTTTTAAGATCGTAATAAAGCTGTCCTTCTCCAAAATACAAATTTGGCATGTAAATGCTTTTATTTTCCTTTTTACTAATTAAATGAGCTTTCAAATTAGCCTCCATTGCACCGGCATAATTTGAAGTAAAAAGCTCAATTGCTAATTGTTTAATATAACAATAGATTTGATTTTCTAAATTATTTAATGATTGATATATGTCGAATGCTTTTTTGAGATAATGCCTACTGGAATCAATGTCACAGTTATTGTAATAATAATAACTCAATAAGAGAAAGCAATAACCTATTTCTGATGAATCATTTTTGCTATAAAAATATTTTAAAGCTTCTCTACAAATAATAATCTCTTTATAATTATCAAAAGTATTATGATAATAGCTAGAACTACTTAAGTAAAATTGGTAAAAACTGGTTGAATCTTTTAAGATATTTGCTAATTCCATCCCCATTTTTGAAAACTTATAAACGCTATCAACCGATATTAAATGATAATAATTAATAATTCCCTTCAAGATTTCAATCTTCATCTGGTCTGTACTGTAATTCAATTCACTTTTCAAACTGTCGATCTTAGGATTGGCATATAAAAAAACCGGAATAAGGAGAAGGGATAAAATTTTGCCTCCCATAAAATTACCCTCGTTTTAGTGGTTTAAGATTTTATACCTGATAAATCAAAATAGCACTTTTATCTTTCATTTATCTAATGGCAGCCATCGTGTATTATAAAAATCATATACCTTTAATTAAATCCATAAATAAGATCTCAACTCAGATGGTAAAAAGAGAGCGATCAATGTCCCCACACCTAAAAATGGAACAAAGGGAATGTCTCTATACCGGCTTTTCATTATAATATTCTTTTTCAGATCGGCATACAGAATTCCTAAAAAAGATCCGATAAATAAAGCCAATAAAAAATTTTCTATACCCAGGTAAAATCCTAACACTCCCGAAAACTTTATATCGCCCATACCCAGCGACTCTCTTTTTAAGAACCAACTTACTGTCCATCTGATCGATACCATTAACCCTGTGGATATAATTAAACCCATCACGGCAGGCATCCAATCCATCACTCTGAAAATAAGATTATAAATACTTCCACCTATAAACAGGATTAAGACTAAACGATTTGGTATAATACGATGAAAAATATCTGTCACACTTCCCACTATAATTCCCCAGAATAAAAACAAATAAAATATATACGCAGTTAGTGTCTCAACTTTTAGGAAAAGTAAAAGAGGAACAATTAAACTTAAAAATTCCATGATCGGAAAACTCCAATTGATGGTTTGCTGACAATGGTTACATTTACCTTTTAAGATTAAATTGTTTAATAAAGGAATGATCTGCCACCATTTTAAGACATGTCGACAAGGCGAACAATGAGAAGACGGCCAGAGCATGGGGATACGTTGAGGTAGACGATACCTTCGGTCATCGATAAAACTGCCGACAATAAACCCAACTGGGATGATAAATTTTATCCAAAACCCAGACATATTCGTCTTCTATATTTCTAGATTTTCAAAACTCCTCTTCAGTACAAATATTGAAAATGAAATTGAAAAAGACAAGTAATATTTTTTGTTTAATTAAAAATGTCCCTTTAACTGAGATGACTGATTTATTATTCCTATTTATCAATTGTGGATAAAAATTATTTCAAAAGCCGATTAAGAAATCAGGAAAATAAGTTGCCAATAGATTATCATTGTTGGATAAATTTCCGAAGGTGTTCTACCACTTTTCGGCTATGAGTCCCCTGATTAGTTTCCAGATCAATATAGTAGCAATTGGGCAGGGAATGTACAATTTTACGCAAATTATCCGGTTCGTGTAGTTTATCCTTTTCAGCACCAATGATGAGAGTGGGACATTGAACGTAAGGCAAATATGGCCAAATTTCATAGGTAGACAAAGCCAATACCGCCGGCTTCAATTTCCAGGGATCCGCTGCGTCCAGCGCCCGACAATACTTCTGGTATTGAGCATAATCATGCTCTACATCCAGACGAAAAGTCCGTAAATACCATTTGACCACCGGCTTTATTATCAAATAAAATCCCGGATAAAAAGCCCGAATGATCCACAATCCCAGTCGTGGCACCCGAAAATGAGCATTAGGTCCAACCAATACGAGGCATAGTGGCTGTTGTTTTAGCCAGCGCACCGCATCCACAATGGCTGTGGCACCCAGGGAACTCCCAAATAGTAAATATGACTTCTCCTGTAAATTAAAATGATCCACCACCTCCATGATGTCTTTCCCGATAGATTCCACATCAAATTTTACCTGCCCCTGTATACGAGACGATATCTTTTCGCGGGTCTCCAGATAAATCACAGAAAAATCTTTGGTCATTTCCTGTAAAACCTCTTTCCAGGCAATAATCTGAGTGACCCAGCCAGCTACAAATACGACTGTGGGATTATTGGTTTCTTTGGAGAGGCGAAAATGAATAACTCGCACCTGCACTTCCGGCTGAACCTGAAGGTAAGATTCCTGAATAATTGTATTATTAGAGGCATATAAGGATAAATCTTCCATAGCGCTTCCATTAATGAAACATGCGGCCTACACGTCTGAACCATTTTTTATTCTGATAATAGAGGTTCTTATATTCTCTGAACATTCCATCATAAAGTGATCGTTGAGAACCATCGGGTAAGAAAGTATTTTTTATCTTGATAAGATTTTTAATCTGCTCAAATTTTTCCAGATGCCCCAATGTTAAACTAGCCAGCAAAGCAATTCCTTTGGCACCTGCCAGCTGGGGATGTTCGACCTGGTGAATTTTCTTCTGGGTGATATCGGAAATGATCTGACACCACAGCTCACTTTTTGCACCTCCACCGATGATACTGAGCTCGGAGACTGGTTGATAAAGATTCTGTAGAGTCTCCAGAGCCCAACGCAGATTGAAGGCCACTCCTTCAAAAATAGCCCGTACCATTTCGGAACGAGTATGATTCAAACTCAGATTAAAAAACCCCGCTCGGGCATAATCGTCATTAATCGGACAACGTTCACCATACATCCAGGGAAGGAAAAATAATCCTTTCGCTCCTGCAGAGCTTTTCTTCGCCCACAGATTCAGTCTTTCATAAATCCAAGTCTCATCATCTCGTATTTCCCTGAGTTCATCCGCCGAATAAATCAGATCTTTAAACCATTCCAGACATACCGCACCCGTCTCCTGATGAGCCATTGCCAGATAATATTTCTGCGGATACGCACTTCCGATACAACCAGTATAATGCGCCAGATCGATCTTTCGTTTAACAAAATGCCCCGCCACCCAATTGCTGGTTCCAAGCGAAATATGCAACTCACCATCATTGATGGCGCACATGCACCAGGTCATATCCCATTAGATCTTAACAAAATAGACGCAAATTCTTAAAGCGCGGCATGTCATAAGCGGTTCTGAGCCCCGAAGGGTTCTTAGAATACATTGTCATCGACTTGCAATAGAAACGAGACTTCGCATCGATCAAGTGACAGGTTTACAGCCGATAAGCAATGATCAATTTGTTAACCAAATGATCACTATTCGCCTTCCAGAGCGAGTGAAGATGGATGTGCTTAAGGAGGACCTTTACAATCTATTCCATATTGAAGTACCAACAATTCAATGGAATGGTGAAAACTTTATTCGTGTTTCATTTCAAGCTTACAACACCACGGAAGATGCGGATACCCTTTTTGAAGCTATGAGATTGCTTTGTAAATAAAGAAATATAATCACTACAAATAGGCGTAGATTCAAGTCACAAGTGCAACTTTGATGG
>CAYMXZ010000034.1:0-9261 GCA_964394475.1 uncultured Caldithrix sp.
TATCAGTTGTATGACCGGTGTATTTACCCAGCAGGTATGCCAGTCTTTGCTGTCCAATGCAATAAAATGGCGAGTGCTGATTTCATCCAGCTGGCGGCGATGAGGATACTCGCCGGTTGGCCAGAGATTATAATTCCAGCCTCCGCCGGTGACCCATGATCCTTCCGGCGACTCCTGGACTTTTTCTCTAACTCTTTGCAGAGTTTCCGAGAGGGAATGACAGTCCTCCAGGTTTACCTCCAGCTGGCGTTGAACATATTTCCAGTAGTGAGTATGCGAGTCAGTAAATCCGGGGAGCAGCAGGTGGCCCCGAGCATCGATCACCCGGGTGGATCTTTTTTTCAAATCCAGGATTTCCTGATCAGAACCCAGGGCAACGATCCGTTCACATCCTACCGCCAGAGCAGTAAAGGGGAGAAATCCATCTATGGGATCAAAAATACGGGCATGATGAACGATCAGGTCAATGGCTGGAAATGTGCTTTTCATACAGGGCAGGAAATGGTGAAAATGAAAAACCCCCGCAGAACGGGGGTTACTTACCTATGATGTGGATTCATAGTGATGGCGAATCTTGCCTTCCAGAAATTCTCTCTGAGCAGTGACAATCGGATTCTCTTCTGGCTCAATCGGCTCTTCGGCCTCGTTCTTTTCTTCTTCCAGATTCAAAAACTCTTCCTCGAACTCTCCATCCAACTCTTCCAATATCTGTTTATCGCGCATTTTCTGATATTGTTCTTCATTAATCTGACGAGCTCTTTTAGCAATAATCATCACTGCTTCATAGAGATTCTCAGAATCGCCCATAAATTTATTGAGATCTTGGGTCTCAGCTGGCATAAAACTCTCCTATCTTAAATTCAAAGACTTTAAATATAAATATTTATGGTAAATTTTTCAAGTATTAATTTTTTATTTTTTAAAATCGAATTCCCATTAAGATTATTAATTCCGATAAATTATTGATCAATTTTGTGGGAGGATTAAAGAAATACCATGCCCGATTTTTCCTGACCATGACATCTTATAATTGTTTTATTTGTAAGGTTTTGATTCATCACATCCCTAAAAATAGCATAACTGACAAAAACCATAGTGGTAAGGACCTGCCTCACATCACCAATTAAATGTGGATTACCTCATATATTGATCACAAGCTGTGACAACCGTTCTTTTAATGCTTTTCCAGGAAACTTGCTATCTCAAATGTGGAAGGAAGAATTGATAAAACTCGACAAGCATTTCCACCGACCTGCTGGTATGGCTTCTTTTCTAAAAATCAACAATACAATTAAATAGCATTGTGGAATAAAGGAAAAGATGGTAACTAAGCCCTATTCCCCGACGAAACCCCTCCAAATGTCACATAAAAATGATTAATTGAATATATAAAGGCAATCCTCTATACTGTACAATAGAAGTTAATACGACCTTAATTGATGTCGTTCACCTTCCCCACTCACTGAAATGTGAGCAACTTCTTGAAATTCGTCTATCAATACCTTACATTTATCTTTCAAAAATAAGGAAAAAATCATGAATAAAAGTGTCGTTCACCTTTTATGGAACAGCATTAATAATTTTCCTGAGAAGCCTGCTTTTTTGTACAAAAAGAATGGTAATTACCATCCATTAAGCTATCGAGAAGTTGGCGAGAAGATTATCACTCTTATGCATGGTTTAATGGCCATTGGATTAAAGGCCGGTGATCGAATATCCATTTTATCTTACAATCGTCCCGAATGGCCCATCAGTGATTTTGCCATATTTTCTATGCACGGAATAACCGTACCCATTTACCATACCTTACCCGCTGCTCAAATCAAATATATTTTAAAGGATTGCGGGGCAAGGGCCATTTTTGTAGAAAATGAAGAACAGCTGAAAAAAATCCAGCAGATTAAAGGCGAGTGCCCGGATTTAGAATTTATCATTCTCTTCAGCGGCACCGCTTCCGATTCCATCATAACCTGGGACAAGATGCTGGAATTGGGTGGCGAGCATCGGCAAAAACACCCCAATCTCTATCAAAAGAGTCTGGATAGCATCGATCCCAAAGCAACCTGCAGTATCGTTTATACTTCAGGCACAACGGGAAATCCCAAGGGAGTGATGCTGCATCATCACGGTTTTGTGCTCGATATTATCAGCAGTGAATCGGTTTTTAAATTATTTCCGGAAGATGTTTTTCTTTCTTTTCTCCCCCTGAGCCATCTCTATGAACGATTGGGTGGGCACTGGTGTCCTTTGTATCGAGGATGCACTATCGGATATGCGGAAGACCTTACCACCGTAATTGACGACATTCAAAAGATCCGACCGACGGTGATGGTGAGTGTGCCGCGCCTTTATGAAAAAATAAGCAGTGCCGTGTTGGAGCAGGTAGAAAGCAGTTCAGCCCTGAAGCAAAAAATATTTCATTGGGCTTTGAGAACCGGTCGGATGTATCAACAAAAAAAGCGGGACAATAAACTGAACCTTTTAATTTCTCTAAAAAATAAATTCGCCGATAAATTGGTGTTCAGCAAGGTGAAGCAGAAATTGGGTGGCCGCTTTCGCTTTCCCATTTCCGGGGGAGCTCCTCTTTCCACCGAAACGTTAAAATTTTTTGAGGCCATGGGCTTGCAGATCATCGAAGGATACGGGATGACCGAAACCCACCTGATCATTGCGCTCACACCTCCGGGCTCTACTAAATATGGTTCCTGCGGAAAACCGGTCCCCGGCGTGGAAGTAAAAATTGACTCCGATGGAGAAATACTGGTCCGTGGTGAAACACTGATGAGCGGCTATTACAAACAACCAGAACAGACCCGGGAGATGATCGATAAAGATGGCTGGTTGCATACGGGAGACATTGGTTACCTGGATCAGGATAACTATCTTTACATTACCGATCGCAAAAAAAATATCATTATCACTGCCGGTGGAAAAAATATCGCCCCGGCGCCCATTGAGAATACCCTCAAACTCAGCAAATATATTGAGGATGTGTGTGTCATAGGAGATGGCCGAAAATTTATAAGCGCCATCATCGTCCCGAATTATGAAAACATCACCAAATGGGCACAACAGAAGTCGCTGTCTTTCTCAGATAAGCGTGAATTGGCTCAATCTCCGGAAGTGAATGAGTTAATAAGCCAGGAAATAGATCGCCTGCAGGCGGAATCTGCTCGCTATGAAAAAATCAAAAAATTCATTCTGCTTCCTGAATTACTGACTATCGAAAAGGGCGAACTAACTCCCAGCCTGAAAATCAAACGGAAGGTTCTTGAAGAAAAATTAAAAAAAGAAATTGATGAGTTGTATCGAGATTGATTGGGAAGAGGAAAGAGAAAATTGATCATTCCTTGATTTTTGAAAGTTGGTTTGAAATTTCTGCTCTTCAAAATAGGAAGGATGAATTCTATAAGCCATCAGCAGCCGTCTATATTTTTAAGCAGCAAAAACAAGTTGATACGCTTACACCCCTGCTGATTGATCGACACTACTAAGTTTGGTCTACAGTTGAAAGCCTGGTAACCTGTTCCGATCCGAATATGGGTACCGCATTGCCCAAAACGGAAAGCTGATTGATAAAAATTATTGCGTCACATAAATCCGCAGGGTATCACTGGCCGAGGAGCAAAATAAACCCAGACCTCCTTTCACCACTTCATTAAAATTTTGTCCATCTTGCTCCCCAAATAAAATCCCCTTTCGATAGTAATAATAATTTTCATCCATGGCCGAAACAATTATGCTGTGCCAGCCGGTCCAATTAAAATACATCCAATTAATGCGAACATATTGGTCGGCTACCCACCACATCCCCGGATTTTTTCGATCTTCTTTCTCTCCCTTGAAAATCTTAGCCTCCGGTCGATCATCTTCGATAAAATTTGTCTCTGAAGCGCTGTCCGCCAGGGAAATAATTCGATAAATGCGACTGCTCTGATAATCGGGCCAGACGATGATAAAAAATTCATCAGAAAAAAAACTGGTTCCGGGAACATACTTTATCGTATCGCCATCGGCTACTCCCAGCGGTGCGAATCGAAAACGCTGTGGAATGGTGGTAACAGAACTTACTGAATCATCACCCGCTTTTACTTTTATGGTATAAGTCATCCCTTCCTGAACTAAATAATTGCGATCGGGATAATAGTAAACACCTCTGGCACCGCTATATTCCAGAAGATGAATTCCATTTATCGTTAGATCAGCCCCGCTGACCTTCTTATCCTCCGTATCGTATCGTTCAGTAATGGCGGTGCTCCAGGAAAGAAAAACTGAATCGATGGGAAATCCAGCCTTCAACTCGGCATTTAAGGTGAGCTGTGGATGAAATTGATAGGCCGTGGGATTTTCACAGCTGAAGAATATCACCGCGAGTAACTCTGATAGTATACTAAAAAATAGTATTAAAAATGAACGCATTGACTCATCCTACCTGAAATTAGTTGAGATTCCAATAGTGGGAATTAACGGCAGCATGGGAACCACAGTTCGTTTGGCCGGACTGGAATCAAATTCCCACTGGTAAAGAAATACATTCTCTCTATTATAGACATTAATTACCTGAGCATCGAACTGCCATTGAAGTCCCAGCCAGCGAAAAAATTTACTGAGGCCGATATCCAGTCGGTGATAAGGCGGATAGCGGAAGCGATTGCGCTGCCCATAAATTAAACGGCGTTCGACCAGCCCTCCATCCCGTTCTTCATAACTTCCCTCCACCCGGGTGTACGGAAAACCGCTACCATAATTGAACTGCAGGGAAAAACGCCATTTCTTTCCGATATCATAACTGAATAGCACGTCCAGATTATGGCGACGGTCAAAAGAGGCGTAATAGGTATAATCGTCCAGGGTTTTTTTGGCCCAGTTCAGGGTATATCCTAACCAACCAGCTAATCGACCATATTTTTTATGAACAAAAACTTCCGATCCGTATGAATAACCATCGATGGGAACAAAAAAATCTGTGGCTTTGATATCATCTCCTAATTCCTCATCCACTGCCGATCGTTTCTCGCGATAAGTGAGCATATTATCCAACGTCTTATAGTAAAACTCCACTTGCAGAACAGTCGTGCTCCATAATTCTCTTTCATATCCCACGATCTGATGCCAGGATTTTCCAGGTGGGACGGTCTCATCAATCGCAAACCAACTATTGATGACGGTTGGATTTGATTCATCCTGCACGGTAAAAATGAATTGCCGGAAAAGACCGGTGGCATAGGTCAAATATTCACCATCTCGGAGTTTGAATTTAATTGAAAGACGCGGTTCCAGGTAAACGGTATTACCATCGTGGGTAAAATAGCTAAAGCGCATACCCGGTTTAATAATCCAGCGAGGATGAATTTGCCAGTCATCCTGCATATAAAACGCCATCTCAGCCGGTGTCTGTCGCAAGCGAAAGAGGATTCGATCATCATAAATATCCCGATATTCAAAGCGTAATTTTTTATACTCAAAGCCAAATTTGAAAATATTTTGCGGGGAGAAGAGATAGCTTAAATCGCCTTTGGCGGTGTAGTCCAGAACTTCATTTTCGCTATTTACTCCCTGATCGCCGCCCAGCAACACCTGGGTGTTAAAGCGCGAAGCCGCCAACATAAAATTAGAAAACAACCGCGGAGAAAAAACATGTCGCCAGTTTCCGGAAACGGTGCGGTTTCCCCAATTGACATCAAAATTCAGACGATCCCAATTCAGTACATCATTCCCGAAATACCCGCTGAAAGTGAGGCGATCATAAGGTGAGAGATCTTGATAAAAGCTTCCTTGAAAATCATAAAAATAATAGGGGAATTCTTTATTCATCAGGGACAGCACCTGATCAAAATAGGTGCGACGTCCGGCAAGAAGAAGCGAACCGGTTCGTACCGGCACTTCCAGCGAGAGGCGGCTGCTCAAAAGACTGATCCCTGCTGAACCGGCAAATGATTTACTGTTACCGGCTTTACTGATCACATTCAGAACAGAGGACATTCGGCCGCCGAATTCTGCTGAAAAACCTCCTTTGATGAATTGGGCATCTTTGGTGGCATCCAGCAGAAAATTAGAGAACAATCCTCCCATATGGGAAGGGTTATAAACGGTGATTCCATCCAGCATAATCAGGTTTTGATCGGTATTTCCGCCCCGCACTACCAACCCTGTACTAAAATCCGACTCGGCAACTACCCCGGGGAGGGCTTGCAATGTCCGGAACATATCCGCCTCCGCCAGCTGTGGTGCACTGCGAATGGTTTGTGCCGATAATTCCACCTGACTGATGCGAATTTCCCGGGAGCTGGTTAACGCTTCCGCCGAAACAACTACCTCTTCACCAACCACGGCTTCCGGAACCAGCGCAATGTTTACCAGTTTTTTCTCACCAGCCGCCAGTGATACTGTAATTGAGACCGTGCGATAACCCAGATAAGAAACTCTAACAACATGTTCTCCCGGCGGCACCGGATGAAGCACATAATAGCCGTGATGATTGCTGGAATTGCCAATCGAACTGTTCACCAGATAGACATTGGCCCCGATTAATCCTTCGCCATTACTGCTGTCAGTAACAAAGCCGCTGATCGTCCCCTGTTGCGCCAAAGAATGAACAACAAGAAAAAATAATACCGAGACTAATATCCACGACGATTTCCACATAAGCATTTAAAATTGTTTTAGGTCTATAAACGACCAAAGGCGAAAAGTGTTTCAGGTTCAGAAATTTTACTCTTTATCATAAAAAATGATAGTAAAGATTTCATTAAAAGTAATCACCATTCTACAAGACACCTCAATTTTTATAATCACCCGAAAACGCAATCAGATTTCCCATTCTCTTTTCAAATCCTGTTTTTCAATTTTACTGTTCTTCTGAAATTTTGTTGACATTTCAAATATTCCTTACAAAATTTAGATAAATATTTTCCAAATCCGTTCTACTTCTCATACCATTAACTTTGAAAGGAGAAGTTTATGAATTCATCGGACAATATTTTAGTAAGAACAGACATTATTCTGGTAATCTTTTTTTGTTTTCTTCTGTTTGGAATTCCTGTTTCAGTAGATGCCCAGGTCTTCAGCAGTTTCGATACCCCGGATTCTCTGGAGGGCTGGCGTGCAGTAGGAGATGGCATTTTCTACCTGGAGTCTGGCACAGGAAATCCCGCTAACTGCATGCGCGTTGATGATGATGCCACCGGTAATTATATTTACGCCATCGCTCCCGTGCAATTTATTGGCAACTGGAGCATGGCCACTCAAAATGACTCACTCATTGCTGATATTTTTTTACATCGGATCAGCGGATCGCCCAACGGCCCACCCTGGATATTCAGGATTTCCGGACCGGCAGGGAAAGCAATTGCTTTAACGGGAACAACTTATCAGCCTGTGCAGGATGCCTGGTCTCATTATGCGGTAAGCCTTGATTCCAATCAATGGACTGTTCAGGAAGGGAAATGGAGCAGCCTGGTGCAGCATATCACTTTACTGGAAGTGATGGCAGAATTTATTAACGGGGATGAATATGTGCGATTGGACAATATCGGGTTGAGTTTTACGCCATTAATCAATGTGGTTTTGCCACCCATTTATTCTGAATTTGATAATGGAAGTTTTGAAGGGTGGTCCTTTGTAAACACCGGTGGTGCTTCCATTCAGACCAGCGGCGGAAATCCATCCGGGTATGTCCGGATTACGGATATAGCCGGCATCAGCCAGGCCATCGCCCCACCCGCTTACCTGGGAGATTGGAGTCAATTACCGGGTTGGGCAACCATCCAGTTCGATCTGAAAATATTCAGCAAGTCTGGTTCTTTTGTCATTAATCACGAATTGATCAGGATATCCGGTCCGGGAGGAACGGCTACCGTTCCATATGACAGTAGCATTCTTCGGGCCGATGGTCGCTGGAAATCTTTTTCCGTCCTCATCGATCCCAGCGAGTGGACCGTGATATCCGGAGACTGGAACTCCTTATTGGCAAATGTGACTGAGCTTTTAGTCTTTCCGGAATTTTACAATAATACCGAGACTATCGGATTTGATAATTTTCGATTAAGCAACGATCCTCCGGTAGCAGAATTTAGCCAGGATCGCACTTTCCTCTTCCCGGGTGATGCGGTTCAATTCACAGATCTTTCATTGTTCGCCCCCTTCGTCTGGAATTGGTCTTTTGGAGACGGAAACACCAGCCCTCTTGAAGATCCATTACATTATTATGAAGAATCCGGAATCTACTCCGTTAAATTAAAAGTCTCAAACTTTTTTGGCAGCGACAGCCTGACCAAAACCAATCTAATTCAGGTGGCCAGTATTTCTGATTCCATCCTGTATTTCGATAATTTCAACGACAACAGCATTCATCCGGCCTGGCGATTCCGGAATGGCACCTGGGTTGAAACTGAAGGCCAGATGATCCAGACTTCCAATTACTACGGCACAGGCACAGTGAACGGCGCCTTTGCCATCGTTGGTTCTAAATATTGGGACGATTATACCATTTCGGTTGACCTCAGTTCGCAGGATAACGATTGGATTGGTCTGGTTTTTCGCTATCAGGATCCACAAAATTTCTACGCCTTTACCTGGCAATCTGAAGGCTCCGCCCGCTTCATCAGAAAAATTGTCAATGGAACCGAATCAGTCTTAATCTCGGATACCATTGGCTATGTTTCTGGCATCTGGTATCATGTGGACCTCGTTACCGAGGATTCCCTCTTTAAACTGTATATCGATAATACTCAAATCTTTGAAGTCATAGATACTACTTTTACTACTGGTAAAGCTGGTTTGTACTGCTGGGCGAATCAAAACAGCTACTGGGATAATTTCAGTGTTACACAGACCAATTATGTCCCGATTGCAACCAGACCAAATCCAACAGAACTGGCTCAATCCTTTATTCTCTGGCAGAATTATCCTAATCCATTTAATCCCAGCACGACTATTGATTACTACCTTCCTAGACGAGCGGACGTCACCCTCACTATTTTCAATCTATTAGGAGAGATAATAACGGTCCATGAGCAGAAATCTTTGCCTGCCGGTAAATACAGTTACCTATGGGAAGCCAGACAACAAGCCAGCGGTATTTACTTCTATGAACTGAGGGTTGGGCAACAGAGGGAAACCCGCAAAATGATTTTGATGAGATGAGAAAAAAATTATTTATTGACAATCTATGACTTTTGGTACCTCTTCACTATAACAGGCAGTCTAACCCCATCCCTACTCCTGCGCGCAGGGGAAGGGATGGGATGCCAAAAAGAAAAT
>CAYMXZ010000034.1:9361-22568 GCA_964394475.1 uncultured Caldithrix sp.
GCCTCCATGTGATGATTCAGTTCAATTCAGGTAGAAACCTGTCGCATAGGAAATAACAAAGTGCTCACTTTTTCTCAACACCTTTATTAACTTGTTATTTATTATCAAGAAGGAAACTCCAATGCAGAAAGAATCTAAATGGAATATTCAATCCCGTTTTGTTCATAGTGGCAGCGGGGTCGATTTTTCTAAAGTCCGAACACTGAACACCCCGATCTATCAGACCAGCAATTATTTATATGAGGACGCGGATAGCGGTACGGATATACTGGTTGGAAAATCCGAGGGCTACATCTATGCCCGCTACAGCAATCCCACTGTGGAGGTGCTCAATCAGGTTTTAGCGGATATTGAAGGAGGAGAAGCTGCTCTCAGCTTCGGTTCGGGTCTGGCGGCTATTTCTGCTGCCGTGTTAAGCTATTGCAAACCGGGCGATCATCTGGTGGCTTCTTCTTTAATATATGGTGGAACTTTTCATCTTTTTCAAAAGCACATGGCTGAACTGGGAATAGAGACCACTTTTGTCGATCCGACTCAGATCGAACAAGTAGAGCGGGCCATAAAACCGAATACCCGCTTACTTTTCACCGAACCCCTGGCCAATCCCACGCTGGTGAGTGCCGATATTTTTCAATGGACGGTGATTGCACACCAATACCGCTGTAAGATATTGGTTGATAACACTTTTACTCCCCCGCCCATTTTTTATCCCCTCAACACTGGCGTCGATGTAGTTCTGCACAGCGCGACGAAATATTTGGGAGGGCATTCTGATCTTATTGGAGGAGCGGTGATCGGGTCTAAAAAGGAAATTGAACAGGTTCGCCCCTATCTGAAATATTTTGGAGGAATTATTTCGCCCTTTGTTGCCTGGTTGTTGATACGCGGAATACGAACATTGGGAGTTCGCCTGGAAAGGCAATGTCATAATGCCTTAAAAATCGCACAATTTTTAGAGCAGCATCCCAAAATTCTCAAGGTGAATTACGCCGGTTTACCGTCCAATCCCCAATATCAATTAAATCAGCCCCAATTTAACAGTTTCAGTGGCATGCTCTCTTTTGAAGTGAAGGGCGGATTTAGGGCCGCCAAAAAAGTTCTGAACAAACTGCGGCTGATACAATTCACAGTAAGTCTGGGAGATGTGGCCAGTCTCATTTCTCATCCTGCTTCCACTTCTCATATTTACTTACAACCAGAGGAGAGAGCCGCCATCGGAGTTACCGACGGTTTACTGCGCCTCTCGGTTGGCATTGAATCAGGCGATGATCTCATCGCCGATCTGGATAATGCACTCTCAGATTAATTTGATAATGGCAAATAAACATTTTTAACAAAAGGATTTTTTCCCCTCTACAAAAAGGTGCATGAATCACATCGCTTTTATAAAAAATTTTGATCATATACGGAGAAGCGTTTAACATTAAGATAAAATGAATTTCGATTTTTTAAGCTATCTGCTCATTTTTCTCATTTCCGTTATGACTTCTGTTGCCAGTGCCACAGTGGGATTAGGTGGTGGATTGCTGCTTATTCCCTTTATTGTACTCATTTTCGATTTGCCTCTGAAAGTAATCGCCGGGACCATGCTTCTGGCAATGATACCGTATGCAGGAGTGGCCACGCTTCGTAATCTTAAAAATAAATATATCAATTTTAAAATCGGTTTTATTATAGAAATTGGCTCCGTAGGTGGCGTATTTACCGGTGCCTATTTTTCAGGTTTATTCCCTGATCTGATTTTAAAAATCTTATTTTTGCTGGTCGCCAGTTATTTAATGCTTACTCTAAAGATTCCGGTTGATTCACCTTATAACTATATCTCGCGCGGTTTTAATGCCTTTAATTTCATTCCCCCGTTTATCACCTGCCGGATGTATTCAGAACACAGATGCAGTATTCCACTTTTAACAACAGTGGGCATGATCGCTGGTTTTTTTAGTGGCCTGTTGGGCATTGGAGGAGGATTTATGAATACGCCCATTCTTATCGTGGCAGTTGGACTCCCACCAAAAGTTGCGGTGGGCACCTCATTATTCATGATTCTGATCACGGCCCTGTTTGGTTCAATCGAACACGCCTATCTGGACCATATTCATTTTACACTCGCCGCCGTAATCGCCGTGGGAATGACCATTGGCGCCTACACCGGAACCTTCATTCTGGAAAAAGTGGAGGAACATAAGATAAAAAAATATCTTTTAATGACCATGTTTGCGGCGACTATTTTAACATTATTTCGATAAACATATGACAGGGTAGCATGGATGAAGACCTACACGATCGAATATCATATGAGTTTTTCCAATCAACAGCAGGTAACTTACTCATTAGAATTTGATGACCAGACGGCGCTTTTAAAAAATAATACCCCTGCAAATTTACCGGAATGGACTAAGCTCGAATTTAAACAATGCGCTCACTGTCCACTCTCCATTGAACAGCATACACATTGCCCGCTGGCTGCCAATCTGGTCAATATTATCACCCATTTCGACGCATTGATGTCCTACGATTCTCTGGAATTAAAAGTGATTACTGAGCAGCGTATCGTTTGCAAAAGCACTACCGTACAGGAAGCTCTGGGTGCCATACTGGGATTGGTGATTCCTACCTGCGGTTGTCCGCATACCGCTTATTTCCGTCCCATGGCTCGTTTTCATCTGCCATTAGCCAGCGCCGAAGAAACCATTTACCGCGCCACTTCCATGTACCTGCTGGCTCAATACTTCCGAAAAAAAGCCGGTAAAAAAACCGAGCTGGATTTTCAGGGATTAAAAGAAATCTATAAAAACATGCAGATCCTTAACGGCGCGATTGCCGAACGGTTGCGAAGCGCCAGCAAAACCGATTCCTCAGTCAATGCCGTTATTCTGTTGGATATGTTTACCCTGGTTTTGCCTATAGCTATCGAAGATTCACTCGCAGAGCTGCGGGGTCTGTTCACTGCCTATCTGAATAGCGATTAAATCCCAAAAGAAAAAAGAAGTATGAACTGATAGGCAAACATATTATTTTATAACCGTTCATGGATCAAAAACAAATGAACATAACGTTGACATTTTCCTTTTTTCTAATCCCTCAAATTTGAAAGGAGTAATTATGAAACAGAGGTATTTTCTTTTTTTATCTGGAATTCTATATCTGATATTGCTAATGATTCCGGGAATCGGTCAGGCCGATATCATGATGAAACAGAAAACTCATACCGATGCTGTACAGATCATGGGACAAACCCAACCTGCCAAAGATGAGATCCAAACTACCTGGATTTCCACCAATAAAATTCGCAATGATGGCGAGGAAGGTTCAGTCATTCTCAGAATGGATCAGGGAAAAATTTATTTCATCAATCATGCGAAAAAAACCTATGCCGAAATGCCCATGGAAATGAGCAAGATGATCGATGAGAAAATGAAACAATCCATGGAAGAAGAAGGAATGGAGGAAGAAGATCAACAGGCAGCAATGGGAATGATGCAGGGAATGGGCCAGATGAAAATCACCATTACTCCAACTTCCGAGAAAAAGAAAATCGGGAACTGGAACTGCCAAAAATATAATCAGGAATTAGTGACGTTCATGGGTCCTATGAAAGGTGAGATCTGGGCCACCGAGGATCTAAAAATGGACTATGAGCTCTACAATAAATACATGGCGGCCATGATGGGAAAAGGCGGGATGTTCGGAGAATTCATGAATCAAATTGTAACCGAAATGAAGAAAGTAAAAGGAATACCGGTACTCACCATTACCAGCATGGAAATGATGGGCGCCAGTATAAAAACTACTCAGGAATTAATTGAATATAAAGAAGTAACCGCTCCTGCAGGACACTTCGAGCTTCCCAAAGGATATAAGAAATCAGAATCTCTTTGGGAATAAAAAATTGATTGTCTGACATGCTCAATTCTGTGTTATAAAACAAGTCGATTCTGAAACAGCTATCATGATGAATACCCTGATGGTAGCTGTGATTTATTTTTGAACCATATCTATGATTATCCCGGAGATGACCAAAAACCCAGAGGGTGAAATATCAATTTGCTCTAAATCACATTCTTTATTGAGAATTGAGCTTAAATTATTCTCCAGAAAGCCATAATGATGAGAGATTGCCGTGATTATTCACACAATAGAATTACGTGTTCACACCCAAAAAATAATGAAACTCAATAGTAAAAACACTGGAATACAGCATTACAACTAAAAAAAGGAATCATTATGTTAAGACGAATCATTATCGTTTTGTTTGGTTTTCTCCTCTTTATTTTTAGTTGCGGTGATTCAAAAACCACGTCTGAGAAAGTAGAGAGTCGGACTGAATTAAAACCGGATACGTCCATTACTCCAGAAGTAGATTCATTATTCCAGAAAATGGATCAAACCACTAAACAGTTAAGGCAGGATGCAGAAAATACCAAAAAGGCGGTTGACGAATTACTCAAAGAATTTTAAAACGGAATGTATTCAATTTTTTAAAGAAGGAGAATTAGATAATTATGAAAAACCTTTTCAACATCATCTTATGCACTTTACTTCTGGCGGTCTTTGCTCAACCAGGTTATCTCTTCAGTCAACAAAACCAGGCTAAAAAGGCCAAAGTTGAGAAAAAGAAAGAAGTGACGGATAAACAAACTGAAGAGAAAGACAAAGTAAAAGAAAAAAAGGTGAGGAAAGCCGGTGAGGATAAAGATCAGGCGGAAAAAGAAGCCAGGGAAGCTGGAAACAAAGCGACCCCAAAAACTCAGGAAATGAAAGAAACGGAAAAAGGGGCGGGTGGAAAAGGTTTAGAAAAGAAAAAGGTTGAGAAAAAAGAAATTGAAAAGCAGGCCGCATTAAAGGAAGAGCACGATCAAGGCCAGGGACATGCCTATGGCCGGAATAAGGGCGATCTTACTGGTCGCGAATTTGGCCAACTCCGATCCGAAGAAGCCCGGAATAAATTTCGGGAGAAAATCCGGGAGTCTGAAAAATCCATCGAAGAAAATGAAAAAATTCTGAAAGAATCGCAGGATAAAATCCAGAAAGCCAAAGAACAACTGGAACAGCAACAAAAAACGGGAAGAGCAGGCTCGCCGGAAGAAATTGCAAAAAAAAGAGAAGCTATTCAGAAGGCTGAGCAAAAAGTAAAAGAATATGAAGAAAAAATCAAAACAGAAAAGGATCGTCTGGAACATTACAAAAAAATTCTGGAAGAAGGAATAGAAGAACAAAAAAGTGAAAATACTCAAGACTAAAAAAAGTAAATCACCATCACCATAATCAAACTGATTGCTAAAATTATTTCTTTCAGTGTATGAAAAACGTTGATGAAATAAGTTTTAGATAATTGGGAAAAAAGGCATCTTTTTGAATTTTCAGGAAGATGCCTTTTTCTTTTGAGAATAGGTTTTCCGGAAATAATGATCACATAAATAGGCAATCACTTTATTACTAAAAATAATATAGAGAAAATATCCGGGAAAAATCAGTCACAAATTTATCGGCTTGCATTTTCTTTTAAAGATTTAAAAAGTGAAAAATTTTTTACTATTTATGTCTTTTGCAAATTTTCCCACCTGGGAAAATTATCATATTATTTTTTATTTATGAATTCCCGTTAATTCACTCAAAACACAAAGGAGGAAACTCTTATGAAGTTTTTTCAATCTCCCATTCACCTTATTATTCTTATATTTTTATTGTTGGTAAATATTTCGGTAGTGAATTCTCAAGTAATTACCCCTATTGCGGCAACTCCTGACCCTGAAGTTTATCCTGCCATTCATAACTACAAAATTGTATGGCAGGAGTATCACACTGATTGGGACATTTACATGTATGATCTCCTATACCAAACCACCACTCCTATCTGTACGGCGCCTGGCGATCAATTTAATCCCTTTATCTGGGAAAATTACATTGTCTGGCAGGATGATCGTGACAGCAGCAATACTGGTTGGGATATTTACATATATGACATACTTACCCAGCAAGAAATTCCCATCTGTACTGCTCCTGGATCGCAAGAGAATCCTGAAATCTCGGATCATAGAATTGTGTGGCAAGATAACCGTAACGACAACTGGGATATCTACATGTATAATCTGCTTACCCAGGCGGAAATCCCGGTGTGCACTTTCGCTGGTGAACCACCGTATGATATGGAAGATGACCAGATAAAGCCAACCATATCCAATGACCGGATCGTATGGATGGATTTTCGGCATGGGGATTGGGATCTATACATGTATAACATCTCTACTGGTGATGAATTCGCTCTCTGCCTTGATTATGGGGATCAGACCTATCCTTCTCTGTGGGGAATGAATCTCACCTGGCAGGATAACCGGGAGGGAAATTTTGATATTTTCTATGGATCGGTAATGGATCCCGCCTCTTTTTCAGCAATAAACATCAGCGAAGAATACATCGACCAGTATTTAAGTTTTCCAGCGGACCAGACGCTTCCCCGTATCTATGGCAATGAGATCGTTTTTGTCGATGAAAGAAGCGGTAATAAAGACATCTATCTGTTTACCTATTACCAGTTGGAGGGTGATTTCGCCGGGCATGTCATACCCGTAATGATTCATCCCGCCTGGCAGGAGAGACCAGTCGTTTGGGAAGGCCGGGTGCTCTGGCATGATTACCGAGCTTCAAACGCCGATATTTATATGTGGGAACGCGGTGCGGGATCCGATATGGCTATGACTATCCATGAAAAACCGGATCCAGTTGAGATAGAAAATTACTTAACGTATAACTTGTTAATAGCCAACTACGGACCGCTGCCGGCAAATAATGTTATAGTGAAAGATACTTTGTCTACCGGAATCGAAATCGCTTCGGTTGCGGTCTCTTTTGGTTCCTGGAGTTTAGATGGAAATATATTAACGGTTAATATTCCATCTATGAATAGCCGTTCCTACGTGGGGGTAACCATTGTAGTTCGACCACTAAATTTAGGAATAATCAATAATCGGGCAGGAGTCACGGCAAACGAAATCGATGAATTCCCGCACAATAATCATTATTGGGTTCAAACCAGAGTAATAAACTTGACAGAAGAAAAACTTGGAAAAGGTTCGAACCCTTCTATGGTGGTGGATACAAAAGGTCATGTTCATTTCACGTATATAAGAGATGGTTATCAGGGATCGGTATGGACCGGATCGGGATGGTATGATTATGACTTAGATAATGTTACATATATTTCTAATGAATCTGGTGCCTGGGTATCCCAGACTATCTTTAATGGTTATTACATCATTCAACCGATTGGCGCTCTCTGGCATCCACGGTATGAGGCGGTTTCGTCTGCTATTGCCATTGATGACCAGGATAATATTCATTTAGCCTACGTGGTTAGTAATGAAGTGTATGATTTATACGGATCACTTTATGATTGGGATCTAATATTATATTACAGAAAAAGAGTAAACCATGTCTGGCAAAACCCGCAGGAGGTGATGACTCTCACTATTGTTGACAATTATGTCTGGAGTTATCAAACGATAACACAATTATCTATTGAAATAGACAGAAATGAATATGCTCATTTATTCTTCAAAACCAGTCCGGCGATGTCAGCAGGATTCTTGTATCATTACACAAATAGTTCCGGAAGCTGGGAATCGGAGGTTGTTCATCAAAACGTCTACTCATCTTATTCTGCCGCTATCGATCGGAATAATCACATTCATATTAGTTTCTATAGCTTTGATATTAATCCCGGTGGGCCCTGGGCACAGGGAATTGGATATCTGACGAATGCACCCGCGGGATTCTGGCAAACACCTGAATCCATTGAACAAAATTGGACCGGTGGGCAGATGGAAGGAATAGAAACGGATATAGCCGTAGATAGTCTGAATCGGCCTCATGTGACGTATGTGAGCGGTCAGGGAAATCCGCAGGAAGATCTCCGCTATGCTTATAAAGATAGTTCTGGCTGGCACAGCAGTTTGATCGCCCTGGGCGGGTATCAGAGCGATGGCAATAAGTTAGCACTGGATTCACAAGGTAAAGCCCATGTGGTATATATCGATTTTTTTGACTGGACCGTGAAATATGCCACCAATATCTCCGGGAGCTGGATCACTGAAACTTTAGAAGTCGAGGGACTATTTGACCTAAAAATTGACAATAAGGACAATATTCATTTCTACGGTGAAAAAGATTATATCAAATATTTCTTTAAAAGAAAAGCCACCGATAATGACCGTGATGGAATTCCCGATATGGAAGAATACGGGCCCGCTGGTGATAATCCCAACTATGATGGCAATGGAGATGGAACCCCTGACAGTCAACAGAGAAATGTGACGTCATTCCATACTGAAAACGGAGACCAATACATTACCATCGAGTCACCGGACTCTACCATTCTGGCTTTCGCCCGAACCATCAGTAAACCCGATCCCAATAATCCCCATACGCCTGGCGACCAATACTGTCCCTATGGATTTTTCCAGTTCACTTTATTTGGCATTGAAGCCGGCTCATGGGTCGATGTCAATCTCTATCTGCACGGAGGACCAGCGATCGAAACCTATTACAAATACGGCTCCACTCCGGACAGCATCACCGATCACTGGTATGAATTCAACTATCTCCACCCCACTGGAGCTGTAATTCATGGAGACACGGTGACCCTGCATTTATGGGACGGTCTGCGCGGGGATGATGATCTATCTGCTAACGGCATTATCGTCGAACCGGGTGGTCCAACTCTTTTTGTGCCCAGCGGAATAACCAATCCGCACGATGTAATTCCAGCAGAATTCGCCCTCTATCAAAACTATCCCAATCCCTTCAATCCCCGCACCACCATCCGCTATTCCCTGCCACGGATGTCCGATGTGGAAATTACCATCTATAATATTCTGGGACAGAAGGTATACTCCACCACCTTTAAAAATCAGCCAGTCGGCACCCATCAGTTTATCTGGGATGGTCGCAATTCTCATGGGAAAACGGTCGCTTCCGGCATGTATATCTATCAGTTAAAAGCCGGTGAATTTTTAAAGAATCGAAAAATGGTATTGTTACGGTAATATAAGAATATAAAAAAGTGATTTCTACAAACAGGATGCCGGGTACAAAAGTGCCCGGCTTTTTTTCTGAAGAACATCTTTCTTCTAATTATCTCCATAAATCAAATTATTTTTGATTTAAATCGTATTATCTGTATCTTCAATCACCTGTAATTAATTTGAATGGAGCCAACAGAAGGAAGAAGCACGATGTCAAAGCAGCATGAACGGATCTGGAAAAGTCTCCAGCGATTGAAAGACAGCCTGCTTACCAGAGAGACTATTGGACTTAAAAAATTGAAATTGATTGCTTTTTCTGACCATCACCGTGGCCAGAACGACGGGGCGGACGATTTTCGTCCCTGCAAAGCGGCCTACCATGCCGCCCTGGGCTATTATCTGGAAGCCGGATTTACCCTCTACCTGTTAGGTGATGTGGAAGAATTATGGGAATGTCAACCGAAAAAACCAGTAACCACTTATCACGATACTCTGGAACTGGAAAAGCAGTTCGTGATGTTAGGTCGTTATAAACGTCTGTGGGGTAATCATGATGACGAATGGCAGTATCCTTTTCAGGTGAAACGTTTCTTGAAAAATTATATAACCGCCGATGGGGAGATTCCGACCATCAATGAAGGAATAATAATGACGGTTACCTCCAAAGGCGAACCATTAGGTGACCTGTTTTTTGTTCATGGTCATCAGGGGACGCTGGAATCCGAGCGTTTTGCCTGGTTGAGTCGTCTGGCTGTTCGCTTTCTCTGGCGGCCTTTTCAGCGATTAACAAAAATTAAAACTCCTACTCCCATCCGGGATTTTACTTTGCGATTGGAAGAAGAATCAGCGCTTCATTCCTGGGCTAATCAGCAAAGTCGTCTCATCCTGATCAGCGGACACACCCATCACCCGGTGTTTTCCTCTCTTTCCCACGAAGGTCGGCTCAAAAGTGAAATTGAAGAATTGAAACAGCGCCTGGAAGCAACCCGCGAAAGGGCTGAGCAAGAGCGTTTGCAGAACATTATTAATGCCAAGACCGCCGAGCTGTATTGGGTGTTAGCTCAATTGGATGGGATTGCTCTGGAGATTCCCAGGGAACAAAAACCGTGTTACTTCAATACGGGTTGTTGCTCCTTTCCAGACGGGGACATTACCGGAATCGAAATCGAAGATGGACAGATACGGCTGGTACGCTGGCCAGATGATGAAGGTAAACCGCGAAAAAAGATTTTACAGGAAGCCGATCTGAAGGAGATATTCAGACTGTGTAGCTAAGTTTCAACGCTTAAACCTCCCCCTTATTCTCCACTCTGGCAAGGAGGATCGCAAAAGGGGTTGTTGAAAATCAAATACTGGTTGAATCAATTATTATCACCCTATCTCTATTAGAATATCCAAAATCTTAAAATAAAAATTGGGGGAAGCTTCATTGAGGCAATCTATTCAGGTCTTGATTTGACAATGAATATATAAGTGCTTTGCAGGAGTGATATTCTATTTTCATTATTTGACGCTGAAAACGCAATTTCATTTAGAATGGAATATCGGTCCTGCTGCTATATTTTTATTCCAGTTCTTTCCCGATACTTCAGAGAAATAACTTATCTGAGATCCATCCCCTATTCATAGCGCAGGGCATCTATTGGATTTAAGGCAGCCGCTTTGCGTGCTGGATAATAACCAAAAAAGATTCCAACCGCTGCCGAAAAAATGACCGAAAGCACTATGATGTTTGGATTAATGACAGCGTAGAGTTCGGTAAATCTATTTAAACCCACTGAAATTATCACTGAAAGAAAAATGCCGGTTACTCCTCCAGTCAAACTGAGAATGACCGCCTCGGTGAGGAATTGAATCAGCACATCTTTTTCTCGTGCTCCTACCGATAAACGGATGCCAATTTCCCGTGTTCTCTCCGTGACTGACACTAACATGATGTTCATAATACCAATCCCACCCACTACTAATGAAACACCGGCAATTGATCCCAATAACATGGTGAGGATACGAGAAGTTTCGGAGGCGGCTTTTGAGATCTCAGCCTGATCACTCACCGTGAAATCATCTTCCTCGCCGGGATTAATGCGATGCGCTTCCCGTAAAATAGTTTGTATTTCCTTTTTCGCCCCTTCGATCCGGTCAGGAGATATTGCCATAGCATTGATCATATCAATATGACGCCAACCGCGCAGACGATAATAAACCGTCGTGGAAGGAGCCAGAATAATATCGTCTTGATCAACTCCCATGCCACTCTGACCTTTTTCTTTCAATATGCCAATAACCAGAAATGGCACATTACGAATTCGAATTTTTTGACCTACCGCATCTTGATCTGGAAACAATTGGTCGGCCACAGTTTTTCCCAGTAATGCTACTTTTCGATTTGTTTTTACATCACGGTCGGTAAAAAATTCTCCATACTCCAGTTCCCAGTTTCTTATTTCAAAGTAATCCTCTGAGACACCAAAAATTGTGGTGCTCCAGTTATTTCCTCCACCGATTACCTGTCCTCCGGTGCGCACAATAGGTGATACTGCTTTTATAAGCGTCGCCTCTTTTTCAATTTTCTCTATGTCACTGAAGGTAAAGCGGTTAAAACTTCCCGCTCCCCGACTGACACCCCCCGCCGTACTGGCACCGGGAAAGACCACAATCAAATTCGTACCCAGAGATTGAATACCTTCCTCAATCCTTCTTTGAGATCCCTCACCGATGGCCACCATAACAATCACTGCACTTACCCCAATAATTATTCCCAATGAGGTTAATAAACTGCGCATGCGATTTTTGAAGATGCTTTTAAAAGCAGTTTTAATTAGGTTTTTTAATTGGAACATCAGGAGATTTCCTCCTTCTTATATTCAGCTAAATCTTTCACCGCATCTCGGCGATTTTTCAATGTTACATCTCGCAAAATCAATCCATCCTTCATTTCCACATATCTTTTGGCATAGCGGGCAATATCATGTTCATGAGTGACCAACACAATGGTTATTCCCTGATTATTGAGTTCCTGAAACAAAGCCATAATATCAATCGAGGTGCGGCTGTCCAGATTTCCGGTTGGCTCATCTGCCAGAATAATTGCCGGCTGGGTTACCAGGGCGCGGGCAATCGCTACCCGTTGCTGCTGTCCGCCAGAAAGTTGACTGGGTTCATGATCCATCCGATCCCCCAATCCCACACGACGGAGAGCTTCCATCGACGCCTGCAATGGATTTTTTATTCTCCGGCGGCGGTCATATAACAGCGGAAGCTCCACATTTTCTAGAGCACTGGTACGGGAAAGCAAATTAAAAACCTGAAAAACAAAACCAATTTACTGGTTACGAATATCTGCAAACTCATTCTTATTCATGGAATTCACATGTCGCCCATCCAGAAAATAATCCCCGGAAGTGGGCTGATCTAAGCATCCGAGCAAGTTCATCAAAGTGGATTTCCCGGAGCCAGAAGCTCCCATAATTGCCAGGAATTCACCTTCTTGCACTGTTAAATTCACTCCGCGCACTGCATGAACCTCTACATCACCAAGCTTATAAACTTTTGTTAGATTCCGGGTTTCTATGATTGGTCTCATATAAATAATCTGACAGTTCTTAACTATTCATTCTGAAATTTTTCCTGATCCGGTACATCGACCACTTAAAATTTTCTCTCAATGAAGATATCTAAAAAGGACGAGGACCAGGTCCAAACGTCCGGGTAACATTAGACGGACTGCTGGTTTTACCAGGAGTGCCGCTACCGATAATTACTTTCACCCCCTCTTTTAACGATCGGCTTCTCACGATCTCGGTCCGGGTGCCATCGGTAATTCCAATTCTCACTGGTTCCATAGTAAGTCTGCCTTTTTCATCCAGAAACCAGACTTCTTTTATGTCGCCGGGCAACCGAGAGCTTCCATCTGATCTTTGACCTGACATTCGACCAAAACGTTCCCCGGCCCCCGGTCGGTTCATGCGCATGTTTTTTAAAGAATCCGGAAGTGCTGCCAATTCTTTTTCTCTTCTTTCCCGAAATTTTTCTATCTCTTTTTGGGGAGGCTGAAATCGTAAAGCGGTGTTGGGTATCAATAAAACATCTTTCTTTTGCTCAACAATAAAATCAACGGTGGCTGTCATCCCCGGGATGAGAAGATTCTGCTCGTTGGCGGCATCAATAACAACCGTATAGTTCACCAC
>CAYMXZ010000035.1:0-21289 GCA_964394475.1 uncultured Caldithrix sp.
GCAAATTTGATGAATGAACTGCCAGTTTTTTTGAATGAACCTGCTTTTTCTTTGATTAACATGAGACATCATTTGAGTAAATTGGCACTTCATTCAAATGAAACGGCATTTTTGTTGATATACATGCGATTTTATTACAATGCAACGTGACTTTATTTCAATTCAGTGCCATATTGTTTTATTGAAATGGCGCTGCGGCAATTGAATGCTCCATTTTAAATTAATTGCTCACCTAATCATCATTAAACCAGATCAGGAGGTATCAGCTATGCCAGACATCAATGTAAAAAAGTACAACGATTTGGTTGCGAAATTGGAAAAAATGGCCGATGGACTTAAATTGCATGGCGCCGAACCTAATTTTCCAGCGGTCTTAAAAGAAGAGGATTTCCGCAACGGTAGAAAGGAGTTAGAGGATAAACGCCAGGCGTATGATCAGGCCATCAGCCAGGCGAGGCAGGCTTATGAGGCTTATAACACTGCCTACAATGATTTGAAGACCAAAGTGGCCAACGGCAGCACCATGCTTTACGGTCTTTACGGCAAGAAAAACGCCATCTTAGCCGATTTTGGCTTAGCGCCCTATAAACCGACAGGCGCTAAAGGCCCCAGGAAAGCCAAAGAAACCCCTGCCTGAAATTAAAAAATGAAGCAGACAATGGATTGTGCGCCAACAGAAGCCATCCGCTGACTGGCGGATGGCTTCCGTGCTATTAAAATTGCCGTCGTTCTATTTCAAAAAATGAAAGCTTGCCTGAATATTTTTCTCAACAAAAATTTCACGCCAGTAATTAGAATGTTTTGTTTCTCTTAATATTGTAGTAACGATAAAAACTTTAAAAATTTTCCTTGACATCAATCATTAAAAACATTATTTTAATAGTAAAGAAAGAAAACGCCATCAATTTGCAATACTAGTTGAAGGAACGGTCATATCGGATTTATCCGTAATGATTTCGGATATCTCCGAAAAACAATTTTATTTCCTTAAGTGGCTATTCAAAAAAACAAGAACTTATCAAAAATATTTTTTGGTCTCATTTTTGTAACGTCTTTTGGTTTGCTTCACTCGCTAAAGCATTTTAAGAAAAAATATAACAATATATTGTTAGTAGATTAAGAATTTGGTTTAATCATGAAAACACTTCTCATCATAGACGATCAATTGATGTATTTAAAGTCATTGGAATTTGCTCTCAAGAAAAGCTTTACTGTATTGACAGCGGCAAATTATCAAGAAGCTCTGGAAAAGTTAAAGAATGAAGTCAATATTGCATTGATTGATATTCGACTCGATGAGGATGATGAGAGCAATATAGATGGCTTGAAAATTCTTGAATGGATTAAAATGAACAAGCCCGAAATCTCGACTTTTGTGATGAGTGCCTATCGGGAATTCAGCTATGCTGAGCAAGCGTTGAATCTGGGTGCGAAACATTTTTTCAGGAAACCGATCGATGTGATCAGTTTGATAGCGATTCTGGAGGAAAAGGCTTAGGATGCTGATACAGTTGCTGGCGAATGGAATCATCATGGGCTCGATTTATTCACTTGTGTCGCTGGGATTTGCTTTGGTCTATAATACGACCAGAATTTTCCATATCGCCTATGCCGCTATTTATATGTTTTCAGCATATATTATATTAACTTTCTATAAAAATTTGCAATTACCGTTGCTATGGGCATTTTTAATTTCCATTGTTTTGACAGTTGGATTGAGCATATTGATTGAAAGAACGGTCTATTTGCCCTTAGCAAAAAGAAGAAGTTCTTTAAATGTCGTTTTAATAAGCTCCATTGGCGTCATGATTGTCGTCGTCAATAGCATCGCCATGTTTTATGGAAATGAAACCCAAATTCTGAATCCGAATATCTCGAAATCAGTGACACTGGGCAACATCATTCTGACGCATACCCAATTAACTCAACTTATTGTGAGCACTTTGCTCATTGGGCTATTTTTGATATTTTTGAAATACAGCAAATTTGGTATTAAAACCAGGGCGATGCGGGATGATGATGTGCTTTGCACTGTGTTCGGATTGGATATCACTCGAATGCGGTTGTACCTGTTTGGTCTAAGTGCCATTTTTGCTGCCATTGGCAGCGGACTGGTTGCGTATGATGTCGGCATGGATCCGTATGTTGGAATGCCTATGCTTCTAAATGCAGTAGTCGGCTTGATCATCGGCGGCATTGGTCGTTTTGAAGCGCCGATTTTAGGAGGCTTTATCATTGGCATTCTACAATCATTAGCAGTCTGGGCATTTTCTTCCCGCTGGCAGGATGCGGTGACGTTTACATTGTTGATAATCTTTTTGTTGGTTCGACCACAGGGACTGCTGGGCGAAAAGCAGCGAGTTGTTTAGTTTTTTACGTTCCAGTTCCATGTTGCAGGTTCCAGGTTCCATGTTGGAAGTTCCAGGTTGCAGGTTTTACCTGGAATCTTGTTCAAGTTTTAACATACAACTTGGTTTAAAAGAATTGAAATCTTGTTTTAAAAATTATGAAATCGACTATAAAATGAACTATTTACTCCACATAATCATAATGATCAACATTTATATCATCCTAACTGTTAGTACCAATTTATTAGTCGGGATGGCGAATCTGTTGTCTATGGGTCAGGCGGCGTTTTATGGCATCGGCGCTTATGTGGCGGTGTTTTGTTTGATGATTTTAAAACTCCCGCTCATTCCAACGATCGCTCTGGTGATGTTGGTAACAGCGCTATTCAGCCTGGTGGTGGCTTATCCGTCTTTGCGGTTGAAAGGTGATTATTTTGTGCTGGCGACCCTGGGATTTCAATTGATTGTATTTACTATTCTATACAATTGGGTGTCTGTAACTCGAGGCCCCTATGGCATTCCAGGAATCCCTGCGCCAAAATTGTTTGGCATGATCGAAATATCTGGTATTGTGCCATTCCTCATCCTGAGCTCGATTTTAATGTTGATTATTGTGTTCATTTTTTATAAATTAGTTCATTCACCGTTTGGCAGGGTTTTAAAAGGATTGCGGGACGATGAAATTGCCGTTTTGTCACTGGGTAGAAATGTTACGGCATTTAAAATCTGGGCGTTTGTCATTTCCAGTGCCTTTATCGGAATTGCAGGGATTATTTATGCAACGTATGTCAGCTACATCGATCCAACCAGCTTCAACTTAGACGAAGCGATTTTCATCCTCGCTGCCGTTTTGATCGGCGGGACTGGAAATATACGAGGGCCTGTTGTTGGAGCCATTTTTGTCGTCGTTTTGCCAGAACTACTCCGATTTGTTGGTTTCCCTGATAGCGTGGCTGCTAATTTACGTCAAATAGTGTACGGCTTATCATTGGTCATTTTGATGATGTACCGTCCCCAGGGTTTGGCTGGCGAGTACCGATTACAGTAGTAAGTTGCAAGGTTGCAGGTTGCAAGTCTCAGGTTGTTGAATTTGAAAATGCAACTTGCAACCTGGAACTTTAAGTTAAATAATTTTAAACTGGAGAATTCTATATATGTCTACACAACTAAAGGAAATAGAAAAACAGGCGATTTTGCTTCCGCCAGGGGAAAGAGAAAGTCTCATCCAAACATTATTACATAGTCTTGATGACGCACCCCTTACCGAAATTGACGACTTATGGATTCAGGAGGCGGAACGAAGGTACAGAGATTATAAGAATGGAATAACTAAAGGCATACCTGGCGAGAAGATATTTGCTGAAATTCGACGGGAGTTAGGGTGGATAAACTGATTTATGCTCCTAAGGCAAAGGCGGAAATTAAAGAAGCAGCCGAATATTATGAAGGATGTAAAGAAGGACTTGGACAAGCTTTTTTAGTAGAAATAGAGTCAACCATAAAAAGAATTTCTCAATCGCCTTTAACCTGGCGTAAAATTAGTGGGCAATTTCGGCGTTGCTTAACAAAAAGATTTCCTTATGGGATAATATATTCCGCAGAAGAAAATGAGATATTTATCGCAGCAGTGATGCATCTTAAACGAAAGCCAGAGTATTGGAAAAAGCGTATCAAAAATTGAAAAGAACTTGATGGGTTGAAATCTTGAAAAATGGTGCAAATTACAGGTTATTCCATGCAACCTGTAACATGTAACACGCAACTTGTAACCTGGAACCTGGAATTTGAAACTTGAGAATGAACGATATAATACTCCAAATAACCGCTATCAAAAAAAGCTTCGTACGCAATATCATCAACGTGAGAGGCGAACAGGAAGACGAACGGTTTTATATTATTGATGACCTTGATTTATTCATTCCACGAGGAAAAATTACAGCGCTGATCGGCGGCAATGGCGCAGGGAAGACGACGCTATTTAATATTATCTCCAGGCTTATGGAAGCTGATGCGGGAGATGTCTTATTTCAAAAGAATGGTGATCCCTTATCGTTATTGAAATTACCACCATTTAAAATTTCCCAGTTGGGCATTGGAAGGTTGTTTCAGGACGATCATATCTTTGCCAATATGAGCGTGCTCGAAAATATGCTGTTAGCCGATGGCAGCGATTTTGGTGAAACGCCATTTGTTTCATTATTGAAACCAAAAAGAATTAATATAGTTGAAAAAGAGCGAACTGAGAAGGCAAAAAAGGTTTTTACGGATCTATTTGGCAAATCCAATCCCTTCTGGGAAAAAAGAAACGATCCAGCAAAATCCCTGTCTTACGGGCAGCAGCGGTTATTGGGATTAGCCAGATTATTCATGGGCAATTACAAGCTGGTTTTATTGGACGAGCCCACAGCAGGTGTGAATCCCCAAATTATTCAACAAGCCATGACCATTATTCGCCGCATGGTGGCAGAACAGGGAGTTACCGTGTTTCTAATCGAACATAACATGAAAGTTGTGCTGGAGTTAGCCGACTTTTGTAGCTTTATGAGCCATGGCAAAATTACCGCTTTCGGCACGCCAGAGGATGTGATTGGAAATGATGAGGTGAGAAGAACTTACCTCGGAGTGTGATTTAAGTTCCAGGTTGCATGTTCCAGGTTGCATGTTCCAGGTTGCATGTTGGAACCTATAATCTGAAACTTGCAGCTTAGATTATTTAAATTTTTGTTGATTAAAATAAATGAGGAAATATCGATGAACAGAGAATACACAGCCATAATGAAACAAGATGGCGATTGGTGGATCGGATGGATAGAAGAAGTTCCTGGAGTTAATTGTCAAGAAAAAACCAAAGATGAATTGTTAAAAAGTTTAAAGATAACTCTTAAGGAAGCATTGGAGTTTAACCGTCAGGAAGCTTTATCAAGCGTAAAGGATGGATACATCGAAGAAAGAATCGCAGTATGAAAAGGAGGGAGTTACTGAAATACCTCCAATCGCAAGGCTGTGAATTACTGAGAGAAGGCAGCCGCCATTCATGGTGGCACAACCCATCGCAAAACAAACGGTCTGCGATTCCACGGCATACAGAAATAAGAGATGTTTTGGCAAAGAAAATATGTAAAGATCTTGGAGTGGCACCAATCAAATAACGCTTATTATGAAAAGATATATTTTACCTCACCTAACGGTAAGGTGATTGAATTAGAAGAAGCAAATGTTATTCTTGCTGAAGTGCAATGACAGAAACAATAACTGCCGAAATGCTAAAAGATGATATAGCACTTTCATTAGCTCATGTTATGACCGTGGCTAACAAACGAGCTCGTGAATTGGGTGTAAATATCATTGAAAGTCTCATTACGATTACGCAGCATTTTCTAAATGGGAATGCACTGTGGCGTATAAATTATGGACCTAAAAATTATGTCGGTCGTCGTGGGGGAGATTTAATTATTGAAATAGACGCAACTGATTCCAGCATAAGACAAGTGCTCTGGGGCCAATAGGAATAAAGAAAAGATGAGAATTGATTGTTGACGTAGAATACATCATGGTTAATGAAAGTAGTTACAAGTTCCAGGTTGCAAGTTACAAGTTACAAATCCCAACCTGCAACTTCTAACCTGCAACATGTAACTTAGAAGGAGGAAAATGAAATCCTACGCCGATCTGGATATTTACAAAATTTCATACAGCCTGGCATTGGACGTTCATAGATTGAGTTTAAAATTACCGAATTATGAATTATACGAAACAGGCAGCCAGGTCAGGCGTTCATCGAAAAGCATTCCTTCCAATATTGTTGAAGGCTATGGCAGGAGAAGATACCATGCTGAATTTGTCAGATTTCTGATTTTCTCCCATTCATCATGTGACGAAACAGTGGTGCACTTAAATTTTATTAAAGATTTGTACGAACACCTGAAAGAAGAGGCAACTCAGTTGATCGAAAAGTATACCGAACTCAGCAAGAAATTGTACAAATTTATTGAATACGTAGAAACCAAATGGAGAACATAGGTTGCACGTTCCATGTTGCAAGTTCCAGGTTTTAACCTGCAACCTGCAACATACCACTTGCAACCTGTAACCTGTAACCTGAAACATGCTTAAACTGGAACATATTTCCGCTGGCTACACCAAAAACAACCCCATTCTCAAAGGCATAAACCTGACAGTGGCAGAAAATGAAGTGGTGGCTATTGTGGGGCAAAATGGTGCAGGCAAATCGACGCTGGCGAAGGCGATTATGAATATGCTGCCATTTGTTACAGGCAATATTTATTTTAATGGTGAATTACTTAATGGAAAAACCACCCAGCAAATTGTGCACAAAGGCTTGAACTTCTTCATGCAGGGTGGGCAGGTTTTTCCGCATTTGACCGTGGAGGAAAACCTGGACTTTGCGGGGATGGATTTCTCCAAAAAAGAATTGCAACAAAGAAAAGCGGAGATTAAGGAGTATTTTGATTTATTTAAAAATGGCAGGTCTAATTTACAGGCTTCTTATTTAAGCGGCGGTGAGCAGCACCAATTAGCACTGGCAATGGTAATGTTGAGAAAACCAGAGATTTTAATCTTAGACGAGCCTTCTGCAGGATTGTCTCCTGGAAATGTAAAAACACTTTACCAGATTTTAACAGCGCTAAAAAAAAACCTGGAGATAGCAATTTTATTAATTGAACAAAATGTAAAAATGGCTTTTGATTTTAGCGATGAGGTTTTGCTCTTACTGGATGGACATATAGAAAAAGAGAAAATGACATTAGAACATATTGAAAATCAATATTTCAGGTAAAATTTATGATAGAAATGTTGCATGATCTAAGTTGCAAAAACATTTAAGATTAGAGTTAGCATAGCTTAATTTATGTGATGTAGCGTGCAAACTTCAATCAATATCCTTTAATCGAAAATTAAGATAAAATGTAAATAAAAATGAGTTATCACGAAAAAGAAAATGGGCGATATATATTTGAAATTGAGTTAATCAAAACAATTGAAACTCAAAATAATAAATTGAAAAAAATATTTTTATAATAACAATTATTAACGGAGGCTTATAATGAAAAAAGTATTATCAATCTTTTTGATATTTGCTTTCTTATTTTCTATTTTTGCTATTGAAGGTTGTGGAAAAAAGCAAAATGATATTATTAAGATTGGTGCGATATTGCCTTTGACAGGTCCAGCCTCTGATATTGGAGAATGGCAAAGGAGAGGTATCATGACTGCTGAAAGAGAATTAAAAGATATAGGCGAGTTTAATGGAAAAAAATTAAAAATTATTTACGAAGATAGTAAAGGGCAGCCAAAAGAAGGAATATCAGCTTTTAACAAGCTTGTTGAAATAGAAAAGGCACAAGTAATTTTTTGTTCTCTTAGTTCGGTTAGTAATGCGGTATTGCCTCTCACTGTAAAAGCGGAGATTCCAACTATGCTAATAGCAGTATCTTATCCAGGAATAACCAAAAAGAGTGAATGGGTTTTTAGAGATCATCCAGGAAGCGATGACGAGGCATTAGCGATGGCATATTTTATGTATCATTATTCTAAAATAAAAAATATTGCGGTATTATACTGTAATGATGATTTTGGAATAGGCGGTTATGAAGCTTTAAAAAAGAGCTTCGAAGGTTATGGAGGAAAAATAATATGGGCTGAGGCTTATGAGTTAAACCAAACTGATTTTCGAAGCATAATTACTAAATTAAGAGGTTTTGATGATATAGAAGGGATTTATGTTATTGGATATGTCAAAGCTTCTGTAATACTTATAAAGCAGCTTAGAGAAATGGGATATAAAAAGTTTTTAGCTGCTCCAATGGCATTGTCAATTCCTACATTTGTTCAGCTTGCTGGCGGAGCTTTAGAACAAGCATATTTTACAAGTACTAAATTTGATTCAAAGTCAGATGATATGATTACAAAGCGATTTTCAGAAAAATTCAGAAGTCTGTTTGATAGTGAACCCAATGTGTTTTCTGCTCTTTCGTATGACGGAGTAATGATGATAGCAGAAGTATTAAAAAGCAAAGCAAATAATAAAAATGAAATTAAAAAAGGCCTTCTAGAACTACATGACTTCCCTGGTGTAATGGGGAATCTGAGTGTTACGGAAGATAGAAATATTAAATTTCCTCTAAGAATCGTTAAATTAGAAAATGGGGAATTTACAAATGCGGAATAATTTTCAAATATATAGCCTTTGAATTTGAAAAAATGGAAACTCATTTTAAAAAAGATCAATTACTGTCTATAATAAAAATTTAGATTAAGATAATTGAGCCTATTGAATTAATTAAAAAAAGATCATCTAAAAATTAATTGATGCATACTTTCATTATTTTCAATTTTGAAATTTGGGAAAATAAACCCTTTTTATTAAACTTACAACTAAAATTCTATGCACTTTATATTACCCTTGAAATTTAAAAAGAAGCGAGCAAGTTGCATTTAGCTTAGATAAAAATGGCAGTTGGACTAAAGAGTGATTTTATAGAATAATTAAAATATTATAAGATATCCAGCTCACTAATTTATCAACCCTTTTTTAAAAGAGCAAAAAAATAAAGAAAATTCAATAAATATTTTTTACTCTGCAATTTGCTTATACAAGATCGGTTTGAAATAATGATTAAAAATAATCATATTTTAGAAACAATAGAAAAATTTAAGAAGAAATCAAAAGGATCTCTAGGGATTTTTCAGCGATTTGAAGAAGGTTGCCCTTTGCGATTCAGAGTGAATGTGTACAAAGGTTGTTTCTTTAAATGTAAATATTGCTACATTAATCAGGTTTCAAAACCTAATCCAGATGTAATTAGACATCTTTCACATGATATTGAATTAGCTAAGGATTTAGATCTTAAATGTTTTCCCGTAATGGTGTCCTGTAGTTCTGACCCATTCCAGCCATTAGAATCGCAATTTAAATATACTCAAAGAGTATTAAATGAATTGGCAAAAAATGGATTTGAGCTTATTGTGATGACTCAAAATCCAGCTCCTCTTTTAAGAGATGAATATCTTAACAGTCTTCTACAAGTCCCCTCTGTCGTTGAAATAACAATCCCGTCATTAAATTCAGGTACAAAATCAGAAAGTATGTTTAATACATCGGCGCCGCCAGTTGAAGAAAGATTTGAAAAAATGAAATTGCTAAATGAAAAAGGAGTTTCAGTTAGATTGAGATTAGATCCTATTATACCTAGATTTAACGAGAATGGTCCAGGACAATCAGAGGAAGAAATATGGAAAATCATAAAAAATTCAAGCGAAATTGGAGTAGAAATGGTTATTTCTAATGTTATGGTGTTAACACCTGATATAAATATGTTTGTATGGCGACAACTTGGTTCATATTATGTTACCAATGGCAGATGGATGAAAAATGCACCAGAATCAAGAACTAATAAACTAGTCTTGAAATCTCATATAAAGGAAACTTTACTTAGACCTGTATATCAAGCATGTAAAGAATTTTTTGTCCCTTTCTGTCCATGCAATTCTGATATAACTTTTAATAATTCAGTTACTTGTTTATTAAGAAAGCAGAAAGAAAATGGATAGAAAATTAAAAAGAACCCAAGAAATAGTAAATCAATTACAGAAAGAGTACCTTGCTTCTCAGAAGAATTCACCTGATTATTATGATGAGGCAAAAAATCTACTAATTGGATTTTTTGAAAATTACAGGGCTTATTTTGCTGATTTATCTCAAATATTTCTTGATAAAGAATTTTATAAAGCAGTGGAACAAAGAAAAATTGAGGAATTTCTTAAAGATGACAAAAATATTCTTAGAACTGCCTCTCCTCCAATACAAAGGTTATTAAAAAGTTATGATTTCGATTCTTATAATAGTCCTTATCCAGTTTTATATTGGCTTTTTGAACCCTTATGTTACTTAATAGAAAATATCTCAGATGAGGAAGATAAAAATAAGTCAAAAAGAGTTATATGGAGTGCAATTAATTTTTGGGATTCGTTTTTAAAAAAGCATTACGCAGTACAATTTTTAAATCCAAGTTATTTTAATAGAAAAGAAAGTGAGTTCTTTTATAAGGTTGTAAGAAAGTGGATGTTAAAACCATCGTCAAAGGATCATTTATTAACTCTTACTGATTTTCTATTTGCTGAAAAAGTTCCAAGAAAGATAATTGTGATTGAAAATGATAGAATTCGTAATTTTAGACAATTACATGGTAGGGTAGAACAAATATATCTTGAAGGATATTCTGATCTATTAATTAATTTATCTGTTTTGAGAGATAAGATAAAAGAAAAGATCTTAAAAAATGATTCAAAAATAGATGAAATATTGATCAATTATCTGAATAGTATAAATAAAAAAGAGAAAGAACTAGTTTCTAAGAATTTTGAAAAACCATTGCAGAATATTAATATAAAAAAAAATAGTGAGGAACTTATTAAAGTTATCAATCTATTTTTAATTTTCGATTTGATAACTCCTGGTGGATGGCAATTTATTATGATTTATCCCCCTTTATTATCAAAAGATACATCAGTAGGAGGAGCATTTTTTGTATCTAGAAGAACATTAGGTTTTCCAATAGCATTATTTTTACAGCAAACGCTCACAGAAATTTTTGGTACTATAGAGTCTGTAATCTATCGAGTTAGGTTTTTAAGTGAAGTATTAAAATCTGCCATTGCTTCCATTATGTCCCGCAACGGCTCCCACAACATCGGCAGTCATATCCTTTCCGCTGTTAGCAATCATTATAATGACATCCCAGATGACCAAATCCTCTACAAATACATCCAGGATCGCATGGATTACATCGCCCAGATCACGACTGAATTCCCTGCCTGGAGCTATCCTGTGTGGTTCGTTCGGGATTTGATGCGCAATTTCTACATGCAGCACCATTTGTTAAATTTTATCGCTCGCTCCGAGGGATTGAGCGCTTATCATTATCAAGAAGAAAAGATAAAACAAAATGAAATAATCATCAAAATTAAACGGGCGGGAAAACAAGATTTCATTATTGCGCCTGATACCAAGAACACCAGTTTTGAGGATGATATTGCCATCGCTATCCCAGGTGGCGTGGTGGGGAATCAGGCGTTTTATACCATATTAGAAAATATCATCCGCAACAGCGCCAAGCACAATTGGGCGGGACAAAGTCAAGCCGAAAAAGAGGCATTAAAGAATTTAGAGATTACCATTGAAATCGATGATAAAAGCGAAAGAGATTTCGTCATTTTCAGAATCTGGGATAATATTACCAATATATTTGATGATGAGCCAATCACTGAAGATGACATCAGATTAAAACGACTGCCGCTCGAAGGGGGTAATGAAAAATTAATCAGTGAGGATGCTACTCCATGCTATCTGCATTGGTCGATGAACAGCAAGCTCAGCAAGAGTTTCATCGACCAATCCACAGGACAGTTGATCAAAGCCAACTGGGGACTGGCGGAGATGAAGATTTCGGCGGGATTTTTAAATAAAAAGGACACCTCCATTATCGGCAGCAATGAAATTCAGGATATATTATTTGACTATTCGGATCAGGGCTATTCGGGTATCATCAGAGCTGTACCTGTTCGGGAAAAAATTGAGAAGAATGGAACTAAAAAAGGAGAAGCCTATCGTTACCATCTGGGCTACGAGTTTGCCATCCCTAAACCGAAAGAAGTTTTAATCCATGGTCAATTTTCAGCTATAACCAATAAGGATGAATACCGTAAGCATAGCATCTATTTTCAGGAAGGTGATACCGAACAGAATATCGATTATGAATTTATGGTTTTGATGGATGATGGTAATAATGAATTTATCAATCGAATCAAGCGCTATTTGACAAATCCAGATGAAAATAAAGACGAGTTGTATCTTAATATCAAAAGCGAAATCGAGCGCTTTCCATTTCGTTTATTCATAGTATCAGATAAATTATTTCAACAATTACAACAAGCTGACATCACATCTGTTAATCCTGGAATCCAATTTCTCGCTAAAAGAATCGTTCCCCTGCCCGAATCACTTTTCCAGAAAAAACTAATAAATAATCATCAAGATTTTAAACTCTATCTTTACGCCGAATGGGTTCGACACCTGAGGCAGATGCGAGGTCTTGACGATGGTCAATTAAAGATGCTCATCAATTTGAAAGGTGGAAACAAGCACAATAACAAACAACGCATTTTTCGCTTGATCTTTGATAAATTTAAGAATGAAATGATCGATGATTTAGACGATGATGACGAAATTAAGAAACTATTGCGCTCTATCACGACCAGTGATCTGGATAAGTATGACGGAGAACGTCGGGAACATAAACTTCCAGCAACCTATTATAATACGGACAGTCTGATCGATTCCTGGGTGGTCTTAGCTATTTATGAATTTCAAATCGATCCAGCGACAGGCCGATTTGGTTTCGATGACCAGAAAAATGACTTTAAATTTAAATTAAGAGTCAGCGAGGCGATGGCGCAACGAATTATTGATTCGGGTGAACAACTAAAGGAAATTGCCAAAAAGTACTATGCTATCGTTAAAAAAGTATATGTTCGTTATGAAGAAGACACGCCCACTTTGCCCGTCATTTATCGGGCCGATAGCGCTGGAACTGCTGAAATCAAGCTGGATGACGAAATTAACGAGATCGTTAACCTAACTATTACAAGTGACGAATATCAAGAACCTTTCGATATTGCTTACAACAGGCATAGCTCAGTATCCGCTGCGGTATATAGCGAGAGTTTGAGCGGAGCACAAACCTACTTTTCTATTTTAAATCACCTACCGAGCGATCCCTATTTGAAACAAAAAATTGCACTGCAATTGGTCGAGAATGGTTTGCTGAGGTTGATTGTAATTGATGAACGGGTCGCTCAGTATTTAACCAATTTTCAATATTCAATGGAAGAAAAATACAGAACGGCGAATATTGAAATTCCTTTGAGAATCAAGCCGCTGGAAGGGGATAGCGAATCCATCGACCTGATTCAGAACGCTGAAAAAAGCCTGCCAATTTTAGATCTAGAAAATATTGCCGACAATAAATATGATATGATGGTCATTCACCAGGGCATTCTGGATAAGCTCAATAAAAATGCGACCAAAAGCCAGTTGAGTGAATTTCTGAAAAAGGTAAAGGAACGAGTGCCGTTTATCATTATTACCTCTGGCAGGGGTGAACCAGAGAACATTCCCGATGATGCCAAGTTTCTGGCATTTTCCAACATCGAGACGTTTTTATTAAAAGATCATCCTGAAAAATTTTTATTGAGCCAGATTGCCATGAAAATTACATCCACTAAGAGGCAGTAATATGTTTTCTGTATATATTTCAAAGCTGGATAGAACCACCACTGATTATGACCGACTGTTTAAAAAATTAGATCTGAAAGGTGGTAGCTATAAGGTTATCGGTGTGACACACACGATTAATTTCAGATACCGATCGCTTAAACCAGTTATTATTTTAATTAACGGTTCTGAATTGCTGCAGTTTGAAGGCGCTGATGATTTTGTCAATTTCTTTAAAAAAGGCAACTCGGAAAAGTCGCTCGATCAGGGTAAGACCGAATTAAATTGGTTGAGGGAAAAAGTGGAGCGCATTATCGAAAAGGTTGATACAACTTTATTATCACAAATATCCACTGAAAATAAAGCCAACCTTTTCATCCATTGGGGCGGTTTTGGTAGAAAAGAGGCATCGGCACGCTTACGAGGTGTTGCCAGTGAGATGCATTTTCCGTTTAATATTGCCGATTTTTCTTCATTAGAAAAAGAAGAATATGAGAAGTTAGTCAATGGAGATCTGGCAGCGATTCAGGAAGCTGAGAAGTCGCTCCTGGAGAAATCGGCTGAAGTCAATAAACGAATTTATGAGTTCATGGAGACCATTCTGCTGAAAAATAGCGACAAATACTTAAAGAGCTTAAAAGAAACTAAAATCGAGCCGTTTGTTTTTGCTGATGAAAAAATGTATCGAGAGGCAAAATGGATTATTGAGGAGCTAAAGTTTTTTCTTCAAAAATCTGGCTATATTAAAGATGAGCAGAAGAAAAAAGAAATATTGCCATTTTTTGAAACATCTGGTAAATTTAATGAAGTTTTTAATTTGAAACAAGAACCCGAAATCGAAATTAAGGACATCAAAAAATTCCGCAGCGTTTTTAATGAGTTCTTGATGCTTTTACCAGAAGATATTTATCCTCAAGAATCGTGATAAAAAAATATGGAGCTTTACTTATTCAGTAACATACCCGCTGTTGTTCAATCATTGCAGAAATACTGTTTTCGATCTGAAACCTCAAAAATTATCCATTTTAGTGCGTTCGATACTAAATTGCTTACCCCAGAAGTTTTAATTATTTTAGAGCCTTTCCGCATTAAAAACATCTATGTTACCATCTCGCCGATCTGGAAGCAATATCTTATTCTTCATTCACGAGAAACAAAACTTGTTGTTATGGGATTTTGTGAATTTCAAAGCACCAATTATATTGATATTTTAAATTTCCCCATGCCGATAGATTCTTTTCTGGAAAATGTGTTGCCTGTAAGTGCGAATTGGGAACTCCCTATTGACGGCGCAAATATGCTGGATCGGATCGATGGTTTTTTTGAAGGACATGGGGGCGTTAGTGTCATCTCTAAACTAAACGAACTGTGTCAAACCCTGCAAATTGCTTATACTAACTTAAAGGATGGCTCGAATAGCTTTGAAGAACTGAAAAAAGATTTATTATTGCCATTTGCCGTGTCCGAGTGGCAGGAAGTCATTGCTCGCTGGCAATATTCCTTGCCTTTGTTTGAATATCTGCCCTTTTATCCCACGATTCAGGAAATAAATGAAATATTTTCTGATTTATCCGAAAATTTCGCTTGCTTTTTTCCTCAAGAAGATTTATTTTTAGCAACAATGATGGACGTGAAATTAAAACAGGTCCATCAAAAGTTGCTGGAAATTGATCGGTTGTACATTCGAAACTCTTTATAGGTATTTTAAATATCGCCAGGCGTAACAATATTAATGGTATTTGAGATTGTTACATGTTCCAGGTTGCAGGTTTTTGTAACTTGTGACCTGCAACCTGCAACGTGGAACCTGTAACTTGCAACCTATAATCACAAATCTATGACCAAGCCAAAATTACTCATCATAGATGACGAGCCTGCTTTCATTCATAAGATGCGCTTTGCCTTCAATGATTATCAATTTAGTGAAGCGTTGACCATCGAACAATCGCAATTAGCATTAAAGAATAATAGCTTCGATTTAATTCTGCTGGATTTGAAGCTCGATCCAGCAGCAGAAAAGCTGGAAGGGTTGGAACTCATTCAGCCCATTAAATCAGCGCATCCTGAAACCCCGCTGGTCGTGGTCACTGCCGATGAAAAGACCGAGACCGTTGTCAATGCCATGAAAAAGGGAGCGGACGATTTTTTACGTAAGAGCGGTTTTGATCTGCTGGTCTGGAAGAAGAAATTTAATGATCTTATTAGAATTTCTCACCTGAATCAGGAGATTCGAGAGCTCCAGGCGGAAAAATATCCGTTCATTGGCAGCTCGCCAGAGATAAATGAAATCCGAAAAACACTGATGCTGCTGGCAGAGAATCCCTGGATTACGGTTTTAATTACTGGCGAGACTGGGGTCGGCAAAGAGGTCGCTGCCCGTCAGTTACATCAATTGGGAAAAAGAAAGCACAAACCGTTTGTTGCCGTAAACCTATCGGTTATTCAGGAGAGCCTGCTGGAGAGTGCTCTGTTTGGTCATAAAAAAGGGGCATTTACGGGCGCTAATTATGATCGTGAAGGCTATTTCAGAAAGGCCAATGGGGGGATTTTGTTTCTGGATGAAATTGGAGATATCAGTTGTGATCTTCAAATTAAGCTGCTTCGCTTTTTAGAAACCAAAACAATTCAAGTGGTTGGCGATGAAACCGACATCGAGCTTGATGTTCAGATTATTGTAGCGACCAACCAGAATTTAAAGGATCTGGTTGATGCTGGTAAATTTCGGCCTGATTTGTATTATCGCATTCGAAATTTCCAGATCGATATTCCACCATTAAGACATAGAAAAGAGGATATTGTTGAAATTCTTCATTTTTATTTAAAACGCTCGGGCTATGCGCATCCAGAAACATTATTGAGCCACGACGTTAAAACAAAATTGATCGAGTATGACTGGCCAGGAAATGTGAGAGAACTAAAAAATACCATTGATACCATGCTGCTCAAGATGAAAGTGCTGCACCAGTCAAAAATTGAATTGAATTGCCTGCCTGACGACATTATTCAACCCAGAAAAAAATTGCTTGATCAGGAGGCGCCAGCACCAATAAATTTAAAAACCAATGATTTGCCATCTCAATTTGCCGCCACCGAGCTGTCGTCAATAGAACAGGCCTTAAAGAAAACGTATGGTCAGAAACAAGCGGCAGCCGAATTGTTGGGAATGAATGCCGATCAATTGCGGTATCGAGTCTTGAAATATTATAAACAATCTGCAGATATTGTTAAGCGATTTCCTTCAATTATAAAATATTACAAATTATCAAGGTAAAAAAATATGGATGAAGTTAAAAGGCTCTTTCTCGATGGTATTCATATTTACTTTTGCACTTTACCTGATTTGCAACCCATTGATAAAACTTCTGATTTTGGGACATTAAAAAATAGCATCATTGAATTTTTTACATTAAGAAATGCTGCCATTGAAAAGCTTGATAATACCAAGACGAATGTAATTGTCATCGCCTTCACCAGAATGAAGTCGTTACACGATTACCAGACCTACATTAACATTACAGAACACAATACCCGACGCTTTGCCCATTGTAACGATCCGCATCAAAATTTGCCTGACTATCACCCATATCCCATCATCACCATTGGTTTAGAAGATATATTCATGGTCTCCGAATATAAAGGATACAAACAACTCCCTTATGTGCCCCAAAATTTGAACCTTGATCCAAGAGTGAAATTTTTTGATGCCAGCATCTGGCACCGATATGTACCATTAGATGAGGGATTTTTCAAAAATTTTCAGGATTTGTTGAGTGAAATAATTAATAATTATAAAAGTGAGCTTTATCAGACAATAGTCGCCTGTGAGTTTATGGAATTTCAAACAAGGGCATTGCGGAACTCATTTTTAGCCCAGATCGGCAGCGAAGGGCATCGACACAGCGTGACGCCATACAAATATCATTCTGAGTCGTTGATGAAAATAAAGGCAGAAGATGAATTGAAAAAGATCAGACAAGAAGATGCTGCAAATTTTAAATGGAATTTTCTTTTAGTTGATGATTATGGTGATGTCTCGCTCAGAGCGAGAAACAATCGAAGAATCCAAAAAACCAAAAAGCAGATAATTGACTCACTGGTGAATGAAGTCTATCAATTTGTAGAAATTACCAATGCTGCTGAGTCATTAGAAAGAAAGGACGAATCAGAAGCGCAGCGTGGCAGCAAAGATGTTATTAAAGCCACCCAGAAAAAAATCAAAGATAAAATGTATGATATGATTTTATTGGATTACCTGCTGGGTGAAAATACCAAGGAAAAGCGACGTGAGTTTGGTCATGAATTGCTCGCCAAAATCGAAGCTGGAGAAAAGCAGCTTTTGGCCCATAAGGGGCCTATGAATTATTTCTGGATCTTTCCAATCTCTGTTTTTTCGTATGCCATTCTTGATGAGTTGTTTGAAAGAGGAATCAGTCATTTCTCGGACAACTGGCATCTTGCCAGCGGGGCCGATCCCGTGAATACGCCCCAGTTGTTTCGTTATAAGCTATATCAATTTATGAAAATGCAGCTTCGGGAAGCGGGTGCTATAGACAAGTTTCAGGCAATAAATCAAAATCCACCAAAGGATGACGAAAATATTCGGATCTGGGCCTCTAATGTGTTTGGGAAATTATTAATAGAATTCGGTAATAAGAAAAGACTATTCGATGATGCTCACTCTGGGAAAAGTGAGTTAGCTAAAAGTATCATAAAATCGGATGCTGAGATTCATTATTATGAACATTTGCAGCATTTGATTTATTTATTAGCGTATGGCTCAGGTCTGGAATGGCCAGAAATGTGGCATGAATTGGAATATTTAAAAACTAACTCAATATTATCCGAAAAATTACCAGGTAAATTTTTTAATTGTGTCCAAAAATATGTTTCAGAATTACAGGGAAAATATAGCTAAAAAATGAATCAGGGCTACTTTTTTCAGTTAGAGAAAAACTCATCTCAGGCGGATGGAACTGTCGTTTTCAGGTATCTGGGCGTAAAAGCCATTGATAAAGACGAGATAAGAAAATACGCCATTCCAGAATATCCAATTTATTTAGTCATCAAATCGACCGCAATTGATTTTTATTTCCATGGTATCAGCCAAGCTGAGAATGATGTTAACAAGTTAGCTGAGAATAAATCAAGCCAAACATCTAAAGAGAACCATGTCAATATTCGAATTCTTCATTTACCGCTTTCAAAAAATATCGCTGTCAAAGATAATTTAACTTCAAATTTGATTAACTGCTACAATTTAGAATATAAAATTAATAAAATTTACACTTCAAAATTTAATGATGAAGTGGAGTTAAATAAAAGAATTGTCTATTCGAATCTCGAGGTTTTTAATTCCGAAAAGTCCGATGACCAAAAAGATTCGGTTATTTCGTTTAAAAGACTTTTTCTTGACTTTTTATTTGATTTAGAGCATAGCAAAGTATTTGAAAATAGCCCCCATTATGAAGAGGCGGAAATTCATTTAGTCGAAAATCTATTTTTTCATTATCTGGCAAATAAAGCCGCATTTTATTATGAATGGGAACAATATCTAAGCAAGGAAACCCGTAATGAAAGGATGGTGTATGTTCATTCATTAAAAGAAAAAGAGCGGCAATGGGCAGAAAGCTGCCTTGATAATAGAAGCCCTTTGATGTTTGAAGAAAGCCAGGGCTGGTTTGAATCCGTTGAAGATGAAATGAAACAGGTACTTTTCAGAAGAAAAAGAAGAGAGTGGGTAAAGCAATTGATAGAGCCCCCCCAAAAAGAAACAACCGTTAAAAACTCTTTTATCGATTACAAAGCTAAAATCAAAAAAATAGAAAAGGAAAACTCAAAGTTGTTGATAAATTCATCAAAATGGTTTCTGAGGCGCTACAATTTTGATGATGCTATTTCTTGTCTGCTATTGCTATTTTTAAATAGATTTTTAATCGCTTTTTTATTTGTTTTTTTAGTAATTCCATTTTGTCTTTTTCTTTTTGCTCAGAAGAGATTTTTCTATGAGCCTGCTATTTTAAAAATACTGATTCTATTATCAATCCCTACAATTTTAACTTTTTTAAAATTCTTAAGCAAATATAAAATCAAAAAAAATTCAGAAAAGAAGACAGCGTCTCAATTACCTCTGTTCACATTGTTAAATTCCATTGGTTGGATAATATTTATCCTGCTATTTGACTTTCTTTTTTGGGGAAATTTTAACGGATTTCCTGAATCATTGGATGGCAATAAAATTTATATTTCGATTGCTCTTTTTTTGTTTATTGCCTTAATTATGTTTTTTATAATCAAAGGAATTTTTCTTACTATCGTTTCAATAGTTCTCCCTCGACTAATCATAGGTCTTTTTGGTGCCTGGTTTTTTATATTGACAACGGAGGAATTAGTATTAGCAAATTTCGACAGGCTTTTAGAATGGCAAGATATTTTATTATTAGTCCTTTTAGCTTTAATAATGCTATTTTTCATTATGAATCAGATTAAATCGGTAAATAAAGCAGATTTATCCGTGTCATATCTCCATCATGCCATCAAATTACTTGATCGATCGCTTGCCTTCTTAATGTTTTCATTTTTTATTTCCTTAGTAATAGGTCAATTGTCCATTAATATTTTCGCAAAAAAAACGATTAGTCGTTCTGAATACCTGGAAACCTTCTTTAAAGAAGTCCCTCTTGAACAATGTGATGATTCGATAAAAGCCACGGTGAAAGAACTTCAAACTGGTAAACTAAAGATTTCAGAAGATATTTGTAGAGAGCAATTATTTGACTTATTAAGAAATGTATATGGACATAAAAACAAAAATATTAGCTCCGATAAAATTTTATTTATATCTTCATTATCATTGCCTTTAACGAACTATAAATTGCCCTTAATTATCTTTCCCAGAATGCTAATATTCCTGGCTGTATTTGCCTTATTTTTTGGTGTATTCATTCAATTGATTTTTGAGGAAAAGCCAGTATCTGAGCCGTTGTAGTTTGTTTGCTTTGAATTTAAAGATAGCGTGGCTCTGAGAGAAAACAAGCCGAAGTGGTTGGTTGGCTCATCCTACATTTTTTTTCACCTCTATTTCAATTCCCTATCACAGATAAAACATATCTCTACATAATATCCATAACGGCACTCTCCTTGGAATCGGCAGAACCATAATCCACCTGGTTATTGGCCTTTGTTATCAAAATCAGATTTAATGCGGGGAATGTGAGCCCTGTTTGCCAGCAAAAACCAGGTGCCATGAATAATCAAGATTATTAATTTGTCCCAGCCAGCACAAGCATAATCAGACATCTTCGCTTAAGATACGCCATTAAATCAGGATAAAATCTAATTACCTGAAAATCCCTATCCTGATCGCCCAATTACCTTATCACCCACCCCCCAATCACCTACCAACCTGCTTTATCACCTCTGCACTCACCCAATAAATATCGTGATTCGCATAGAAGAATAGATACTTCCCATCGGGTGAAAGGGAAGCGCACATATTGCTCTTTTCGGTGCTGATGGCAGCGAAATGGAGGGCTTTACCCCAAGCGTCATTGGTCTGGCTACCCAATCCCCAACCTTTCCATCATCCTCCGCAATGTCCCTTTATCAATATTCAGTTCCCGTGCCGTGGCCAATCGCTTCCAATTATTGC
>CAYMXZ010000036.1:0-21010 GCA_964394475.1 uncultured Caldithrix sp.
CAAGCGTCGCCGATTGCGCCGTGTCCGGATAATAGACGCGCAATTCGGCGCGGCGTCAGAAATTCTTTGCGCCTATTATTTTCCCACTGCCTTTCTTTTTTTTCATCCATACCTCAACCCGCCTTATTTGCCGTTATTCGTTAATTCAATGGCAAAGATACTTTTGTCGCCCCGCAAAATTGTTTTCACATATTCCAGTATCTTTCCACTTTTCGTTCGAGTTACCCTTTCCAGCAATAGCATGGGATCATTCTTATTCACATTCAGTGTTTTTGCCTCATAGGCATCGGCTCTAACCGCTCGTAAAAATTCCGAAGCGGTCCCTACTTCATGTCCATATTCTTTTTTAATGGTCTTAAACAAAGATCCTTCTTCGAATTTTTTATCGATCAGATCGGGGACTAAAAATTTAGGCAGATATGACGTTTGTAATGACATTGGCACATTATCCACCAACCTCACTCGCTGAATGCTATAAACCGGTGCTCCTTCTTCTACTCCCAATTTCTTGGCAATACCTGTTGAAGCCGGAATTTCTTTGATGTGAATCAGTTTATTCTGCAGTGCTTTTTTTAATCCGATGATCTCCGCTGAATAACTCAACGAGGCCGTGACACTGTAAGTGATGGTTTTGTCAGCCACAAAGGTCCCCTTACCTTTTACCCGATAAGCCATTCCCTGTGTTACTAATTGATTAATTGAGCGCTGGGCTGTTTGACGGCTGATTCCGTATTTTAAGGCCAGTTCATTTTCCGAAGGTAATCGATCATGTGGTTTGTATACGTTGTTATCAATTAAATCAAGCAAAAGATTATACAGCTGATAATAAATGGGGATGACGCTATTCTTATCAATTTCGTTCACGTATTTTTCCATAGAATTATCTTAAACTCCTGCTGTTTATTCTCTTAACATAAAATTTTCATGGAATAGGATGAATGGCAAAATTCACAATTGACTCCATCCAGCGCTCACGCTGGTCGGTAAATGACACCCTGACTTTCAGAGAAATTTGTTTTTTATCCGACCAGTTTTTCTTACGGGTGCCAACATCAATCACCCACAGAGGCAGTAATTGCTGCCAGTTTCCTACGCTTGAATAATTTGCCCAGCCGATTCTCTCACCCGGTTGAAGGACAAATGAACTCTGCTTCTCAGATCCACTATTTGAATCAGACCAGCGGGGATTTATCAAACCAGAATCTAAGGCGGAAACCTGAATAGAAACAGGCCGATCAATGGGATTTGCTAATGACTCTAACCCAATAAAATGCAGTGTATCATATTTCCCATCAGACACTTTATACATTAAAGTGCCATTCTGCTGATAGATGGCTTCATCCATATAGAGATTGTCAATCATACAGGAGAGGGCTTGCAGGCGATCCATACTGCGTCGAGGTGTAAATTCCAAAAGCGAATCGGTGAATACATCAAACAGTTGTATATCAACAAATCGGTTTCCTTTTAAAGAGATGAGTGCATACTGCTGACTGCCGCCAGAATGGGCATCGCTTTTTTTTACGGCACCACCGGTGGAACCAATCACGACATAATGAATACCATCTAGCACTCCATCATCCTGATCATAATGATAATGTCCGGCTATAACTCCTGCTACGGGGTACTCTCGCAGAATTTGATGGATTTCATACCAGTTTGACCAGACATACCAGTTGGGTTGATGCAGAAATACCACAATCCCTTTCGCTTTTCGATGAGCAAAAAGATCTTTCTTGAGCCACTCAATCTGGGCCTGTGAAAAGTGATTTAAAAAAATAGGTCCCCAGCGGGGATCGGTGTGCAAACTCTCCAGCGAGAATAGAGAAATGAAATGATAGCCTTTCACATCAAAACTATAGTAGATATGCTCTTTCATCGGTAGGCCAATCGCACAACTTAAATCTTGAAACCATTCTACACGTGAGCGATCCTCAGAAGCCGGTTTGAATACCGGTGGCACCACATCATGATCGCCAGCCGTTATATACCATGGACAGGGAAGCTGCTGCATGATATGAACGGCGCGTTCAAAATTTTGCTGATAGTGGGAATAGTCTTTAATCCCACTCACGCTTTCCACCATATCACCGATATGCAGAACAACATCGGGTTTATGCTGAGCCAGTCTGGTGACGGCCTGCTGCATCACCTGATAACTTTCATCCAGATTATAGCTGCCCGTTTGATCGCCAATAATTCCAATTTTTAATAGTGGTTGAGCATTGCTAGTCTTTAAGATAGGAAAAAACTGTAGAAATAAAAAAATGATGGTGAGGCTTTTAAAAGTGGACATAAGTGCTCTCCATAACCAAAAGTATGGTTGTCTGCTTGTCCATACAAGTTCACTCAAAGTTATCATTCACATCTCGTAATGTCAATGATTTTAATTAATTTTTGTGGGAAAAAATCACCCGGCAGATTCTGACCCGGTTCGTGTTTCCTATTTCGGATAATTCCCTGTGATCTTGCAATCAAATTCTTAATTGATAATTAAGTAAATATGCAGGGGGGAAATACGGGCAATCGGTAATAATAAAGCATTACAAAATTTGAGGGTATGAAAAAGTATTTATGATTATTACTTTAGCTCTGAAAAGATGATGTAAAAATTAAATATTCATATGCTGATTTTTACTAAAAATAAAACGTTTATTTAACATGTTTTTCTTTAGCATACCCTATCCCTTGATCCTGTTCCTGCTTTCATCTACTGCTCCGCTCAGGATTCTTCTCTGTGAATACTCAGCGCTTTCATCTTTTTATGCAAGTTGGTTCTCTCGATTCCCAATAATTTGGCAGTTTCCGTAATATTCCACTCATTTTGTTCAAGACAGAAAATAATATATTCCCGTTCCATTCTATTCAGCCACTCCTTCAATCCAATTTTTTCGGTTGGTAAGGGTCGGGGGAATTTTTCCGATTGATAGAGATAGGCCGGTAAATCGTTGACGGTTATCTCTTCCTGGTTTGCTAATATGATTAACCGTTCGATAACATTCTGTAATTCCCTAATATTCCCGGGCCATTGATACTCCTGCAAAATTTCCATAACCCGGGATTGCAATTGAATGGGTTTGCGGTTATTCTTCAGGCATATCCTCTGGATGAAGTGTTCGATGAGCAGGGGGATATCTTCTTTGCGTTCACGCAGAGGTGGCACCATGATAGGAAATACATTTAATCGATAAAACAAATCTTCTCGAAAAATTCCTTTTTTTACCAGCATTTCCAAATTTTTATTGGTTGCAGCGAGTACTCTTACATCTACCTCCAGGGTGTCCTTTCCTCCCACTCGTTCAAACTTCCCATCTTGTAAAACTCGCAGGAGCTTGGTCTGGACTCGTAAACTCATATCGGCAATCTCGTCCAGTAAAAGTGTGCCACCATCTGCCTGTAAAAATTTTCCATCACGGGTTGATGATGCTCCTGTAAAGGCTCCTTTCTCATGACCGAATAATTCACTTTCAGTTAAATCTTCAGGAATAGCCGCACAATTCATTTTAATAAAAGGTTTGTCCTGCCGATTACTTTGTTGATGGATTGCCCAGGCGACTAGCTCCTTGCCGGTGCCGCTCTCCCCTAAAATAAGAACTTTACTGTCAGTAGAGGCCACCCGTTGAATTTGTTCACGCAGAATCCATATCGCCTTACTTTTCCCGACGATCTGATAATCGCTGGAAATCTGTTCCTGTAAATTTTGATACTGCCGCCGAAGCTCTTTATTCTGAATAAGATGCTTGATACTGAGGAGGATTTTCTCCTTTTGCAACGGTTTCTCCCAAAAATCATAGGCACCAGCTTTCGTCGCATTTACCGCCATACTCAAGGTGGCATGCCCGGAAATCATGATCACCTGAATCTCAGGATCCAATTTTTTAATATCATTCAATAACAATAATCCATCCCGATCAGGAAGTAATACATCCAGAAGAACGATATCGGGATGTATTTTTTCAATGGTTTGTAGCCCTTCCCCTGCCGTGCCGGCAGTCGATACCCGATATCCTTCAGCGGTTAAGATCATTTCCAGCGAACGGCAGATGTTCTTCTCATCATCTACTACAACAACATTGACCTTACCTTTCATGATTAGCGCCTTCTGTTTGATCCAATGGCAACTCAATGATAAAGGTAGAACCTTTGTGAACCTCCGACTCAACCTTTATGGTTCCCCCCTGTTCCTCAATCATCAATCGACAAATAGCCAGACCCAATCCTGTGCTACTTTTTTTAGTGGAGAAATATGGTTCAAAAATTTTGGTGAGATGCTCCGGTGCTATCCCCTCTCCCCGGTCTTTCACTCGCAAAAGAACTACCTTTTCCCGGTATTCCGTTTCAATAGTTATTGGTTGATTCATCGGATCGGCCTGGATGGCATTCTGAATCAGATTAATAAGAATTCTCCGTAACCGGTCTTCATCAAAAGCAAAACAGGGCACTTGCTCATCGAGTTGCAGCTGTATCCGCCCTGCATACAAGCTCGAAACTTCCCGAATCAAATTATGGAGATCTCCCCGGATTCGTTGTAACTCCGGCAGCCGACCGAATTCAGAAAATTCGGTGACCAGTCTCCTCAAACTGCCAATTTCATCCTGAATAATTTCAAAACATTCCTGCAATAATCGTTGATATTCTTTATTTGATCCATCATACTTATCAACTAATTGTTGAACGGTCAATTGAATAGGAGTAAGTGGATTTTTGATTTCATGAGCGATTTTCCGCGACATCTGTTGCCAGGCAGCTATTTTTTCCAGATATATTAAGCGCTCCTGGTTTTCCTTGAGGCGATGAGTCATGTCATTGAAATGGTTTATCAGCCGCCCTATTTCGTCCTGGCGAGAAGAAGCAGGAAGTTGATAATCTAAATTCCCTTTCCCGATAGCCTCTGTGGCAATTACCAGTTGACTGAGCGGAGAAGTTAGTCGGGCAGAAAGCCATATGCCCAGCAGTATGACCAATCCAAGCTGCAGAATAAAAATCACAATAAAACTCAACCAGAAACTTTTACTCAGCTGCTCACGCTTAAAATCAAGGGTCTGATAAATCTGATGAATATGTATTAGACTATCCGATGCAACTAAAGGTCCTTTCTGAATACTGGTTTGCAAAACCACAAAGGTGGGGGGAGCCGATATCTCTTCACATTTCAAGATGGTTATAAAATGATTGGCTTTGCGATCTGAGACCACCAGACCCGACCGTTTGGTCAACTGGAATTCTCCTAAAATGCGAGGGTCAATACCTTTTTCCGCTCCGGTATCATAATCATATTCTGAAATTTTTTCTCCTTGCTCATTCATCAAACTCAGCGAATGAAGTCGCCAGTAACTGGTATCCACTCGCTCTGGTATGAGCTTAGCCAGACGCGTAATATCCGTGAGAGAATAAAAATCCCTTTCGTGCATCATAAAATCGAGAGTTTTTAATAAATCCTTTCGCTGAAGATCATACACCATCTTAGAAAAATTTATTCCTTGTTGGAGACTTCCCTGGATCTGCGGATTTACCCCGATACGATAAATTTGATGAACAACCTGAAAAACTAAAATAGAGGTTGGAATAAGGGGTATGAAAACAAGAATTAGCAGGGTAATAATAATTTTAGTTCGTAATCGTTTCATTTCATCTTCACGTCTGAAAGAGTAAAGGGAGTCGACACTCCATATACCCTGAATTCTTCAGATTTTTGATCATGTGATAAAAAAAATTGTACTAATTGATTAATGTTCAGGCGAAAACCAGTGGACCGTTCGCCAGACGCAAATTCTTCTTCAGTCTGTTCAGTTGTTTCCATCCAGCGCTGAAGGTCCTGTTTTTGCTTTTTATGGGGTAGCAGAACAATAAAATCAATACCAACTCGATACATCTCTTCCGAATGAAGGAGGTGCAGGGGAACAAGTCCAATATGCTCCACACTTTCGAAAGCAGTTTTCAGTTCAGAAAGGTGATAGAAGATAGAAGGGAAAATTGGCATCTCTTGCAAAGTAAATTTTTCTTCCCACACATCATAATTCAATTCTGACTTGAATGATTTTTGATAAATCACCTGTTCTTCGATATTTAACAAATTAAAGTTCAGGTGGATGGTGAGCGGAACACCCGCCAGTAAAGTTTTAGCTAATTTTTCTTCCCATACCCCTTGTATAGAGAAATCTACTCTCAGAGAATCCTTGCTGGCATAAGCAACGATTCCATTTATCTGCGGGTTCTGTGCAAAAATCAGATCATACCCAAATAGCAACACCCACCCTATTATTTTTATTATCCATTTTCCCGGTAACAATATTCGCGGTTTCCTTCCATATTGAAATTATTCATCACCGAATATCGTTTTAAAAAGTATGGCCTAACGATAAATGAACCATAAGATCGTAAGTGGGTATGGGATAGGCAAAATCAAGGCGGAGTAAACCAATAAAAGGTAATCTGAATCGAAGACCATATCCCAAACTGGAATGGAATTTATTTCTATCAAATGAATCGGGTTCACTCCAGGCTTGACCGATATCATAGAATAAAATGCCTGTTAGAAAATGGTGCGGAATTTTATGCTGAGTCAACGGGAATCTCAATTCGGCACTGCTCTGGACCAGATGGGAAGCATATTCGATAGGATTAAGACTGCGGTCGGCATAACCTCGTAGAGAATTAGGTCCTCCCAGATAAAATCGATCATAAAAGGGGGTATTCTCGTTTGCCACAGCTAATTTCGTTCTTATGGCTAAAACCCAATGGTGAGTTATTTCTTGATATCCTCGCAGATCAAATATCAACTTCCTGTAGTTTTCAAAAACGGCGTGGCGGGTTTGCACCTGATCAAATGCCAGACTCCCCCAAAATCCATGTCTGGGATAAGCCGTATGGTCACGAGTATCCACATTATAACTTACCACGAATCGCCCAATCCGGTTGGTACCTGAGAAAAATTGTAAGGACACCGGAACGTCGATTTTCTGATCCTTTTTGCCTGCCTTCCACATTTCATCTGCGGCGGTGAATGACTCCAGAATAAAATCGAACCATAAATATTTCATTAAACCCAATGTGCTATTTAACCGTAATCCCATACCACCATTGTCCACTCGCTGTAAAAATTTTTGGCCTTCTTGATAATGCACAAACTGCCGACTGCGGCTATACAGTAAGAATCGGAAATCAATATTAGAATGAAAAAAGTCCGGTTGCTGATAAGAAATATCCAGACTGGTAAGCCGATCACCGATAAAAAATTCTATTCCTCCATAATTACCATGCCCCAGCAGATTGTCGAATCGCACCCCCAGCGGGCTTATATACCATCCATCCAACTCACTAAATCCACCTTTAAATTGAAAATAAGGCCAGGTTCTTTCTTTCACTTCAATATAAAGAATCACCTGTCCGCGTTCGGTTCCCGGTTGAGTATAAACAGTGACTTCCTTAAAAAAATGAGAGTCTTCCAATCGTCGTTTATCTTTTTCCAGCTGGATTTCATTAATATGATCCCCACTGCGAAAGCTTAAAAAAGAGAGAATCACCTCAGAACTGGTTCGTTTATTCCCTGCGATCTGAATGGACTGAACCAGCAATTCCGGTACACTTTTTCTTTCATTCTCCTGTTGGGCCTCCACCCCATGAACGATACAGAGAATAATACAAAACATGAACTGTCCAAAACAAAAAGATCTTCTGGTCATTTTTGACGCTCTATCAATCGGTTTCTTTCATTGACTAATTTACCTGTTGAGCCTCTATCATTCAAATGACTTTCAGTAAAAAGCCGAAGGGGTAAATATCCCCTTCGGCATGTTCCCATTTAATAACCGCTCAGTATCTGGCTATGGCCATCCTTATCCTTCACCTGTATCTGGCCATTTTGACTCACTTTGACAGGATAGGTTTTATCAGCTTCCACGATTTGACCTTCTCCGCTTCCGTCGGGATTAAAGTGAATATATATAGTAGCCAGCGGAGGATCACCATTCGCATACGCTTGCTGATTTTGATATACTGTCAACCAGATTTCACCACTACCGTCACTGTAGAGAATGGCATGCACCAGACTATAATAGCCCTCTTCACCGATTACCCATCCGGTAATATCACGGTATTCTGGATAATGAACCATCACTAAATCCAATTGCACCCCATTACTTCTGGCTCCCTGCAAGCGGGTTTTCTTCAAACCATCCTCAATGTATTCATTCACAATTATCTCGCTGGTGTCGATTTCTCCATTGGAAAAATAGATTTTCTCATTGAAAATCGACTGCTCGGAAGAGTCGCCGGCATTTATGGTTACATCTACCATTTGTTCAATCTTATCCAGCAGGTAAATAGCAGGAAAGTCAATAATGCGGGTAACACTGGCATGATTGTCATCTTCCAGACGATCAAAAGTACCGGTTACCCGGGTCCCATCTCGCCAGGTTTCAGAGAAATCACCCGTGAAATCGGCGTAAAAATTAATTTCCTTGCTTAAATAGCTGCTATCGCGGTAGGTCAATCGCTCATCAATATGACCGGATTGATCCGGGTTGATTTCCAGATTTTGAAGTAATTGATCTAAATCAGTTTGTTGACCATACCACACATGGTTCGTCGCTATGGCTCCAATTACCTGGTTTTGCTGATCATAGTCGGTGGCGGTAGCAGTTGCTTCAATTTTTTGAACAAAAAAACCATCTTCAAACAGGGACAATTTGAAGAGAGATAATAGCTTATCATCATTGGAAGGCTGGATGGTAAAATTCAAGTCCACCCGCACTTCACTGGAATCATACGTGATTCTCAATTGGGCTGGAAAACGGTAAATCGATTCATAATAACGAGCAATGCCGGTCGACGTATTATAGTAAAGTGCCTTGCGCACGGCGACGCCACTGATGGGGTCTGTCCAATCAATAAACCATAATAATGAATCCTCAACCTGAACCCCTTCCCCTATGGTGGCCGAAAGGGCAGATTCCCAACCAGACCGCAGGTGCTCGATTTCATTCCGTATTTGTCCCAACGATTGAAATCCTCCAATTTCCACCTCGTCCCCTTCTACTCCGCTACTCAAAATATCCTTTACCTCCTCGACTGAATTCAATGAATGAATGGTTTGCCAGCTGCTTACCAATCCATCAGATGAAGCCTGGCTGATTTGTAACTCATTCTGGGGGGGAGAAACCGTGTCCTTTTCGCACCCTCCATATAAAAATACCATCCCCACTGCTAAAAATAAAAACTTTCTAAATTTTGTTCTCGACCACATACATTCTCCTTTAATTTTTTAGTTTCCTAAGACGTTAAACCATATTTATCATCGGCCAATTGGCTCTGTTTTACACTTTTTATGAACTTTTCTTCTTGTCAGCTATGATTACATAAAATATGCCAATTCCTGGCGGTCGTGTTATTTCTTTTAATATCAACCATTTACGGCAATTACAATTTTTTGGATTCATCGATAAAAATGTGATTTATGGTCACACTGTGAATAAATTGCCACATTTAGCCTTCTGGAATGAATCTGCTTATATAATGATTGACACTGCAGGATAAATTTATTTTATTAGTCAAATTGAGCGGGAAGAAACAGGGGGCAGGTATAGTCACCAATAATGATCTGCTCAGAAATTCCAGGTGAAGTGGTTCTTTGAAATAAGGATACTGAGAATGGGTAAAATTAGTAGAGCGATATGCATAAGTTATATTTTAATTGTGGGAAGCCTCAGTAATCTCTCTTCCCAGAATATGAACAGTGCGGAAATTCTGCTGGCTTTGAAAAAGCTGCGGGTATTGGGCAGTGCTTTATATATTGCCGCTCACCCTGACGATGAAAATACCGCTCTGCTGGCTTATCTTTCAAAAGAAAAATTGGTTCGCACCGGTTATCTGTCCCTGACCCGTGGTGATGGCGGACAGAATCTAATTGGAACGGAGACTGATGAATTACTGGGGGTATTGCGGACGCAGGAGCTTTTAGCGGCTCGCCGGATTGACGGAGCCGAACAATTTTTCACCCGGGCAATCGATTTCGGTTACTCTAAAAATCCTGAGGAAAGCTTAGATATTTGGGAACGTGAAAAAATCTCAGGCGATATGGTTTGGATTATCCGAAAATTCCAGCCGGACATTCTGATCACTCGCTTTACGCCCGAGCAGGGTGGGCACGGCCATCATCTGGCTTCCGCCATTCTGGCCCTGGAGGCTTTCCAGGCGGCTGGAGATGCTAATCGATTTCCTGAACAATTATCCACCGTAAAAACCTGGCAACCCAGAAGGATCTTCTGGAATACCTGGCGACCAGCCATCGACAGCCAGAAAATGGATATAAATAAACTCTTTATTGAAGATATCGGTACCTATAACCAGCTGTTGGGAAAATCATATACCGAAATCTCGGCGATCAGCCGGAGTAATCATAAAAGTCAGGGATTCGGTGCCTCCCCACGGCGGGGCAGTTATCTGGAATATTTTCAATTGCTGGATGGAGACGGCCTGCCTCCGAACATCTTTGATGGTATCGATTTGAGCTGGAAAAAAATACCCGGCGGTGAAAAAATTGACTCCCTTATCCAACGAGCTATCCAGAAATTTAATCCGGAACAACCAGCCCAGATCATCCCCATCCTGCTGACAATTTCCGACCATATTAAACAAATCCCGGATGAATACTGGAGAGAACAAAAACGGCAGGAATTGCAACAGATCATTCAGTCTTGTTTGGGATTATGGCTGGAAGCAAGTGCCGATAAATATTATGTGGCGGCCGGTGATAGTCTGCGCATTTCCTTACATACCCTCAATCGCTCGGACTTTCCTCTGGTCCTCAAACGAGCTACTTTTTCCAATGGAACAATCGATACTTTGCTGCAGCAGGTTCTCCAGAATAATGTACCGCTGGAATTAAAGTTTTCTATCGTCATACCACCAGGGACGGAAGTTTCCCGACCTTACTGGTTAAAAAATCAGCATGGAAAGGGAAGTTTCCATCTGTACGATCCCCACCTCGCTGGAAAAGCCGAAAATCCCCCTTCCCTTTCCGTCACATATACGCTGCAGGCCAATGACCAGGAACTCGTATATCAGGTCCCGGTGATTTACAAATGGACAGATGAGGTCGATGGAGAAAAAACGAGACAGGTGCTTATCACCCCTGACATCACCGCTTCATTTAAGGAAAAAATCTATGTGTTTCCTGATAATGGCGGCAAAGAGGTGGAAGTGGTGGTGAAGAGCATGAGAAAGTATTGCAGAGGTTCCATTCGATTACAATTGCCCGAAGGCTGGAGTTACTCGCCAAGCCAGCAGGTATATCAATTTAACAAAATAAATGAACAGCAAAATTTTCGCTTTACTATCCATCCACCGCGGCAAGAAACCACACTAACTGTTCATGTGTTAACTGGTGATGATCAGAGTAAGCCGTGTTACCAGGAAAAAATTATCGATTACCAGCATATTCCCATCCAGACTGTTTTTGTGGAAACCGAAACCCGTTTTGTCCGTTTGAATTTTTCACCTCCTCGTAAAATCATTGGTTATATCATGGGTTCAGGGGATGAAATTCCACAAGTTTTGAGCCAATGTGGATTCCAGGTAACCCGGTTGACCAGCTTTGAGATTGAGAATTCTGATCTGTCGAAATTCGATGCCATCATTACAGGAGTTCGTGCGTATAATACCAACGAATGGTTAGCCAATAGTCATCGCAAACTTCTGGAATATGTCAGACGGGGCGGGACTTTAATCAATCAGTATAATGTAATCCGGGAAATGGTGCTGGATGAACTTGGGCCTTATCCATTCCAGATCTCCCATGATCGGGTTTCAGTGGAAGAGGCCCCCATACATTTTCTGCAACCTGATCATCCTTTGCTCAAACGTCCATTTAAAATTACTCAGAATGATTTTGCAGGGTGGATTCAGGAACGGGGTTTGTATTTTGCCGGGAGTTGGGATTCGACTGCCTATCAGACTCCGCTGGGATGTCATGATCCGGGAGAGGAATTAAAGAGAGGGGGTCTCCTTTATACAACCTATGGTGAAGGGGTTTATATTTATACCGGCTTTGCTTTTTTCCGCCAGCTTCCTGGCGGCGTTCCAGGTGCTCTCAAATTATTCATTAATCTGCTTTATGCCGATGCTAAACATGGAAAATAATACCGATTTATCCGGAAATGAGAAACCGCCACTTTTCAAAAACTGGAATTGGTGGTATCTGATCGTCCTGACTAATCTGATAGTCCTCATTCTGCTCTTTTACTTCATCAGTAAAATTTTTCATTGAGCTTAACATGCTATCTGTGCTTGAATTATACGAAGGGTGCTGAGGAACAAGACAAAAGAACAGATCACTTATGCGAACAATTGACTGGATCATTTTAATCAGCTCACTGCTTTTCATTGTTTTCTACGGACTCTGGAAAGGTCGGGGCAACAAAGATATTCAGGGATATTTGCTGGCTGATCGCAGCATGCGCTGGTTTCCGATCCTGCTCTCCATTATGGCCACCCAGGCCAGTGCCATCACCTTTCTTTCTGTACCCGGTCAGGCGTATGTGGATGGAGTCAGGTTTGTACAATTCTATCTGGGTCTTCCGCTGGCCATGATTATTCTTTCCATTACAGTTGTCCCCATTTTTCATAAATTGAAAATCTATACCGCTTATGAATTCCTGGAAAACCGATTTGATGCGAAAACCCGGACGCTTGGATCCCTGTTGTTCATGACTCAACGGGGACTGGCAGCTGGATTAACCATTTATGCCCCATCTTTAATTTTGTCGATCTTGCTGGACTGGAATCTGTACTGGACAAATTTTTTTATTGGCATTCTCGTGATAATATATACGACAATTGGTGGTACCCGGGCTGTCAACTGGACGCACTTCCAACAAATGATGATCATCACCATCGGAATGGTCATCACCTTTTTTCTAACCGTTCATCTGCTGCCGGCAGACGTTTCTTTTCTACAGGCGGTGCAGCTGTCCGGAAAATTAGGCAAACTTAACGCTATCGATTTTTCGTTTGATTGGAATAACCGCTATACCTTCTGGTCGGGAATTATCGGTGGATTATTTTTGCAACTTTCCTATTTCGGCACCGATCAGTCTCAGGTCCAGCGGTATCTCACCGGCAAATCAGTCGCTCACAGCCGGATGGCTTTGCTATTCAATGGGATAGTCAAAATTCCCATGCAATTTTCTATCCTTCTTCTGGGTGCGATTCTTTTTATTTTTTATCAATTTAACACCCCACCGATTTTCTTTAATTCCGCCGCCGTTTCCCAGGTAAAGCAAAGCAAGTATTCCACTCAATTCACGCAACTGGAAAACCAGTACCGGCTTATCTCAGAAAAAAAGACCAATGCCATAAGAGATCTGGCAGACAACTTTAAGAATGGAAATCCTGAGCAAGAGAATCAAAAAATCCAACAGGTGCAGGCCTGGCAGGAAAAAGCGCAGCAGGTGAGAGCACAGGCCATCAATCTAATCCAGAAAAATGATCCCGGCACCGATCCCAGCGACACCAATTATATCTTTCTCTCCTATGTTCTCCACTATCTGCCGGCTGGAATGGTGGGTTTGATTCTGGCGGTTATCTTTGCCGCCTCCATGTCTTCCACCGCCTCGGAGTTGAATGCTCTGGCCTCTACCACCGTGGTGGATATCTATAAACGGTTATTCCGAAAAAAATCCAGCGAACGACATGATCTGCTGGTCTCAAAAATCGCTACTCTGGGCTGGGGTATCTACGCGATATTATTAGCAGACGTTGCCAGTCGTTTGGGTTCACTAATTGAAGCTGTCAATATCGTCGGATCAGTTTTTTACGGAACGATCCTGGGAATTTTTCTGGTGGGCTTTTATTTTAAATCTGTCCGAGGATCATCGACTTTCTATGCCGCGATCCTGGCCGAAATGCTGGTGCTTTACTGCTTCTATTTTACAGAAATGTCATTTCTGTGGTATAACGTCATCGGCTGTTTCGGAGTGATTTTATTTTCTTTTATCTTCAAATATTTCTGTCATAAACCATCATCCAAACCTGCTTCTGCGGTTTGACGATTTACGTACAGGAGCTGAAGATTCAATCATTAGAAAGCAGCAAAAATCTCTCCGCTGGGCAGCTGATACCAGGGGGTCCATACCAACCCAAAGGTAGTAATCAGGATGTCTGTTTTTCGCGGTTTTATTTCGACACTCTCAATTTGAGGTGGAGTCAGTTCCAGCTGATTCTGAATTTGAGTTTTTTCCCTCTCAAATTCAGCCTGTAACTCTGCCAGTTGATTTTGCAAATAGGCAAGATTTTCTTCTGCTCGCTGCAGATCCTCCTTCTCTCTACCGATTCTGCTTGCTCCCCGCACGGCAGTGGTAGCCCGGCCAATTGTTCCAGTGCTGATGGCTTTTCTGCCAAATAAAGCCCCCAAAACGGTAGCACCAACCGATACGGCGGTTTGCATGGTTTGTTGAGTTACCTGCGATTTTTCTCTTTCTTTTCTCTCCTGAGCACGGCGAATTTTTTCCTCCAGAGCAGACAATCTGGGAAGATATCGTTGCCGCAACCGTTCAACCTCTTTATCTCGTTTCTCACGAACCATCAATGCTAGACGACCCCGAAATTCTTCTTCACTTTCTTCCGGTCGGGCAGATAATTTCAATTCAGGACATTGCATGACCACCAGGGAAGCAAATTGATACAGATGACTCTCATACATCTTCCGCCAGATTTTATGACTTTCAGTTCTGCCGGCGGCGGCAGGCAATTCGACAAAATCTCCTTCTGCGCTGGCTTGTTTTTCTAAAATAATCTGACGCTCTTTAAACAATTTACCCCGCTCCCAATCCACCTCCGTTCCATCCCCGCTCAATGGCGCAATAATCGTTTGAGTCTGCCAGAGGTCCAGATTCCGTTTAGAATCCACAAAATGAAGCTTGGCCGTTCCAACAACCTGCGGTTGATAAATTAATCGCGACTGGGCTGGTTTTTCCTTCCCAGGATTAAGATAATATTCTTCCACTCCTGCCGCCACTATAGGTTTAGTAGTTCCGGAAATTGCCATGGAGATTTCAGCCTTTTTTTCTTGAACAGGTGGAACTCCGCTAACGGCGGTGGAAGTGCGTGACTTACGATTGGCCATCAAGGATTGAATTTGAGGCAACGTTAAAGGTCCGCGAAGGTAGGAGAGCGCCCAGCGCGATTGAAAAATAAGTGGTTGGCTTTCATGAATGTTTTTCATGAAAAACACCCGCTTGTCTAACCCCGAAATCAATTCATTGAGATCCGCCCGGTTATATAATTGACTGCTGCCTGCATCAGCACTCAATAAACCATCGATCAACCGGTCACGATCGCGTTCGGTTTGCAGACGACCAATAAACCAGGTACCGGTGTTAGATAGCCCTTTATAATCCAGATCGACTGGATTTTGGGTAGCGAGCAGAATTCCCACACCAAAAGCCCGCGCTTGTTTCAACAAGGTCAGCATCGTCTTTTTGGCCGGCGGATTGGCGGTTGGTGGAAAATAACTAAAGATTTCATCAATATATAAGATAGCTCTTAAACTTGACGTTCCCGGTTGGGTGCGCATCCAGGAAAGCAATTCATTGAGCAGCAGGGTAACAAAAAACATACGTTCCGAATCGCTGAGATGGGCAATTGAAAATATACTGAGCCTCGGTGTTCCAGATGCCGTGTAGAGAATTTTGGAAATATCTAACGGTTCTCCCTGCAACCAATTGGAGAAGCCGGGCGATGCTACCAGATTGTTCAGTAGAATAGCCAGTTCGAGACGATCTTTCGCAGGATAAAAAGATTCCAGATCGAACACTCCAACTTTCTCAAAAGGAGGTTTCTGAATGAGATGGATGAGGGCGGGGATATCCAGACTTTTATTTTGACGCCAGTTAGTCTCAATTATTGTGGAAAGCAAAATATGTTCTCGACTGCGAAGTGGATCGGCTTCGATTCCCAGCAATCCTAAAACACTGGAAACCAGGGTTTGAATTCTATCCCGCAATCCTTCACTGTCATTTAAAAGTTGCTCCGAAGGGGCCTGAAAGGATTGCAGAACACTAACTGGCACTCCAGAATTACTTCCGGGGGTATAAATAATCATATCTGTTGTATCTCTTAAAACCTGGATGCGGGAGGGATTTTGTCCCCATTCCAGAAGACCCTTTCTCCAGCGGTCGGCAATTTTTTGCGCGTAATCCTCAGGTGAAAGTCCGGCCTGTTGAGCTTCCCCGACATCAATCCAGGGAAGAAAATCGGAAGGCTGTAGTTGTGGAAAAGTGAGCAAAATATTTCCAAGATCACCCTTGGGATCAATGGCGATCACCGGGATACTATCGATGGCGGCTTCTTCCAGAAGAGAAAGACACAAACCGGTTTTTCCACTGCCCGTCATGCCCACACAAATGCCATGCGTGGTCAAATCTTTGGAATCATATAATACCAGTTCTTCGGTAAGGGATTTCTTTTTTAGATCATACTTTTTACCCAGATAAAAGACACCCAACTTCTCAAAATCTGTTGACATGCTGACTCCTTCCTGATTGAGTATGTTCAGGATTTTTTATTCGTTTTAATCAATATATTCAAAAAATCAAAATGTAGCGATCACCGATATCAGTTATTGAATTTTTTACTTTCCTTCCTATTTGATGAATTTATGGTCGTCCTGACAATCACAGGTTTTGGTGAAAAGGATAAATTGTTTACCTGATTTATTCCTTCTCCGTCGCGAAGTTTTTCTATGCGTGGTGGTTTGGATGCTACGGCAATGGTGACAATTTTCCTGAACCAATACCATCATTTTTCTCATCGAGTTTTTTCAATAATTTAATATTAATTCATCGAGGACACGGAGAAATATTTTTGATTTTCATTCATCCCTCTTTTAGGGATGAAAATTCACGGTCCACAATAAAAACCTCCTGAAAGGACATGCTTCCAGGAGGTTTCTGTTTAAAATTGAAATTCGCTTTCTTTGTATCGAAAAGGCTTCTAACCTTTTTATTCCCGATTGATCTCAGATACCATAGCCACTTGAATGGTAAAATCAGAGCGCTTTAACTATTTCTCCTTCCATTTGGTCAGCAACGCCTCCATATCCGCCAGGTTAAATGGTGGCTGGGACATGGCCTTACCCATGGTGATGGCTTCTTCCATTAATTTGATGGCTTCTTTCTTTTTACCCTGTTTTTCCAGCAGGCGGGCTTCTAAATTGGTATTCCAATAATTTTTTTCGACGGCTTTAGAGACCTCCAGCCATTTCTGGGCTTTGGTCAGATCCAGATTATTTTCGAAAGCATAATTCGCCGCCTGATAAGGAGTTCTCCAGCTAATGGATTTTTGAGCCTGTTCCATTACCATGCCGTGCACATCAACCTGGATAGTAAAGGGGATTTTAATCTTTTCCCACTGCAGAACAGCATCAGCGGAATTATCGGTTATGTTGTTAAAGTAAAACATCATTCGCTCTGTAAATTCTGCGGGCAGGGGCTTCACTTTTATTCGCAGCACATCTTCTTCAGGCTTGTAACCCATGGCACCCCACATGTCAATTTGTTTACTGAAAATCACCGTCCACTCTTCGGCGGTTGGTATAGTCAACAGGGCATATTTGCCTTTGGCTAATTTATTGCCGGCAATGGTTACGTCACTGCTAAAAGAGATCGTGGTGGCTTCGTTGGCTCCGGTGCGCCAGGGTTCATTGTAAGGAACCAGTTCTCCCCATATCACCCGGCCTTTTACTCCCGGACGGCAATAGTCGATGGTGACATCGGTAATGCCGATGGTTTGTGAGACACTGGCTTTCGGACTTATTCGCGGTAGGGTTAGCTGAGCGAAAGCATTGTCACTTACCACCAGAACAAATGTGGATAAAAGAACAAGAATAAAAACTGATCGCATAAAACTCCTCCGATTTATCGATTAAATAATAAATTAGACCATTACCGCATTAAAAAAATGCGGTAGAATTTAAGCAAGTTGGGGACAGATAAAAAACTTTTTCGACGGTCAAGAATTTTTTTTCGAAAATAAATCCTTAGTCGGTTGTAACATGAAGAATGAATGCAGATAGAGTCTCCCATACCGTTGAAAAAGATAAAAGGTCTCCATGATGAGCCTGAGGAATTTCCATCATCTGAAAGAGATGGGAGAATTTTGTGGACAATCGCTGACCATGCTGAATCGGAATGATCTCATCCTTACTGCCATGAATAATCAGCACTGGCATATCAATGAGTGGAGCCACAGAAAAGGACTCATATCGTTCAGTCAAAAACAAATTAACCAGCCAATTCGGGTAATGTTCTTTAGCAACAGCCTCCAATGACCACCAGGGACTGGCCAGAATCAAACCTTTGAGAGAAGTTGATTGGTTTATAGCCGTTTGTATTGCTACGGCCGCGCCCAATGACCAACCAAATAAAATTATTTTTTCAGCATGAAAATCAGTCTGAACTTTTTCCATTACTACTCGAGCGCTTTGCAGGAGAGATTTTTCATTCGGATTTCCACGGTTATTTCCATAGCCGGGATATTCCATGGCCAGATAATTCACTCCCAGTTTTTCAAATTCTTTAAAAATTCCAGACAACCAGAGTGTTTGCAGATTCTCCCCGTTACCATGAAAATAGATGAGCCATGGTTGAGAATTCTGTCGGTAATGATACCAGCACTGAACCTGTATATTATTAGAAACAGAGACCATCATGGGGAGCAGCGGTGACGGAGGATTTTGTGGTACCTGGATAGCTGGCGCTGGATAAAGCAAGAATTGAGTGATCTTTTCACGCATAAGAACAACCAGAATAAAAAGAAAAACAAAAACCATCGCCCATTTTAATTTCGAAGATTTATACATATCGGATAAATGTCGATAGCATCCCGGGAAAACAGATTTTCCACTCTCGGTGCTTATTCTTTCTGTTCATCGCGGGATTTTTACTGGAACTATCTCTGTGCCTCTGCCTCTTTTTCAGCTGGATCAAAATATTTCTGTTTGAATTCCTGGAAACGGTTGGAGAGCCAGAAACCAAATTTGCTTCGTTCATAAGATAGGAATTCGTAAATGATTTTTGCCATTTCCGGTGTCCGCAAATAGCCGTATACTTTATGTGGATTGGGTTTGTTTTGATAATAATAATCATTGGTAACAATTTTATCCACTATTTCCAAATGGCGAGAATTTTCTCGGAAATTTTCAGATAACTGATGGTTCATCGCCACAAAATCCCGTAAATCAGCCAGATTATACCAATGATTACGAATGTTTTCAGGCACAGAGAGCTGTGATCCCTCAAACTCTTTTCTGGCCAATTTTTTATAATATTTCGAATAAATAAGCGGTTGGCCTAATGGCGAGCCAATTGTTACCAAAGTATCGATCTGACATTCTTTCTCATAAAGGCTTAGCACCTCATAAGCGATGATTGATCCCATGGAATGGGCAATCAATAAAATATCTTTATTCTGATGTTTTTTTAAAGTGGTCAGCAAGCGTTGGTGAATTATCTGTCGTGCTGACAACTGAGTCTCTTCATCAATATTCTCAGCCGAGCGAAAATACAAATTCAAATCATTAAAATAACGACGAATCAACCAGTCGGATACCAGATCAAGAGTATTTGAGTAATCAGTATATGAAAAGAACTTTTTCATCTCTTTTTCTAAAAAATCCAGAACCCGCTGGCGAATTTTTCCAATGCGGGGAGGGATAAAATCTGAAGATGGGACATAGGGAGATTCAAGGTAAAACGGACTCTCTGGATTTTTCTCCTGAATATCCAGAGGTTGCTTATGAAAAACATCGGCCCAATAAACCAGCTCAAATGGAATAAAAATGTTATGGTAACCCAAATGGCGTAATCCTTCTTGAATCGATTTCTGCCACCAGAGCTTTAATACCTCCCGGGGAGGTTTATTCCCTAACCCGTGAATCCCGATGATTATTCGTGACATATTCAACCAATTTATTTTTTTAACAAAATGATCATGATACTATTCCATTCTGAGATAAAAGGCGCCCTAATTTTTTAAACCCTTTTCCCTGTTAAGTATGTTCTCGACATGTGGCGAATATTTCTTAATATTGATTTTCTGACTTTTCATTTTATTAATTGATTCCAATCCTCTCCCGAACTCTTCATTTTCTATTACTTTGGTATATCGGTTGGTATTGATGATTAAAGCTTTTATTGACGGCTACCATCCTGGCCATTTTGTTGTCCTATCCCCAAGAAGCATTTTTTCTATCCTGTCCACCCAGCGGCATGAATGAGTTCGCTTTGCTATTATTCTGACACAATATTTTCTAAAATCCTGAGCTTCCGTTTAACCTCGACTTTTTCTTCCCCGAAATTTATCAATAATCCCAGGTCTTTTTTAGTGGCTACCAGATAATTTACCAACTGCATTTCATGAAATTTCGCTAACTGCCGGACAGACTTTAATTCAAGGATAATAGCATCTTCAACCAGAATATCAGCGATGAACTCCCCCACTATTTGCTGTTCATAAAAAACCGTGATTGGAATCTTAGATTCCGCCGTCAAACCCACCTTTCGTAATTCAATCAGCAGACACCTCTCATACACCGATTCCAGGTAACCAAACCCCATGGTATTGTAAACCTTAAACGCACAACCGATAATCCTCTCCGTCAACTCCTCATACATAATTTTTTCCCTCCTTTTAAGACATGATCACAGGATTTATATGATTAAGACATGATCACGTGATTTACATGATATTAAAATTTAAATTAACTAAATATATTTATTAAAATCATATAAGTCTCTTAGCACAATAATTTTTTATTCTCTTTACTTTTTTATCTAAATCCAGATAAATAATTCTTTGATCTCGAATTTATTTTTCTCCAGCTCAATTAAGTCAAAAATCTCATATAAACTCCATCTGGATTATCCTGATTATCCTGTAATCCTGTTTCACTTTAACAAAATTCCAAATAACTAAAAAGATTTATTAAAATCATATAAGTCTCTTATAGCACAAT
>CAYMXZ010000037.1:0-20712 GCA_964394475.1 uncultured Caldithrix sp.
GGATATCTTTTACCAGTGACAACGTGTTCAGTATAAAGTTTGTGAAAAATGTAGATAACTGTTTGTTTTTTTAATGGCGCAAAAGTAAATATAAATGCTTCTCAATGCAAATAGAATTTGGGCAAAAATAAATTTTTTTTGAAATCTATTTGCCACTATTTTTTGGATTTTCCTGGAGATGAATTCTGTCTTTTATCTTGTTTTGGGTTAAACCAGAATTTATATTTTTGAGGATTTTGGGCGGTTAGCTCAGCTGGCTAGAGCGCTGCGCTCACATCGCAGAGGTCGCAGGTTCAACTCCTGCACCGCCCACCAGAAGATATTTTAGATATTAGATTTTAGATTTAATATTTAATAGATTGTTTAGAAGAGTGTATGATAGTTCATTATCTCATTCATAAAATGACGTTGAATTAAACAAGAATCAATTTAAACTCACGTAACTAAAATGCATCCAATAACCTTTAATACTACTCTGAGAAGTAGTGAAGGAAAAATAAAGACTGACAAGAAATTACATTTGGAAGCCTCCCTCGTACGACAGGTAGGCATTTTTTTATCAGGAGTCTGACATGGATTTTAGAGTAAAAGCAGAAATACTATCCGCGCAGGATATTCAAAGAATTATCACTCGCCTGGCGCATGAGATTCTGGAAAAAAATCGCGGCAGTGAAAATTTGGTTATTGTGGGAATTCATACTCGTGGTGCGCATCTGGCCTCACGCATCTCAAAGAAAATTACCGAAATTGAAAATCGCGAGATTCCCACCGGTTTCCTGGATATCACCCTCTATCGGGACGATTTTCGGACTCGCTTAAAACAACCAGCCGTGGAGGTGACCAACATCCCATTCAAGATAGATGAAAAAAATATTGTTTTAGTGGATGATGTTCTCTATACCGGTCGGACAATCCGTTCTGCCTTAGATGCACTGATGGATTTTGGAAGACCGGAACGTATTTTTCTGGCAGTTTTGGTAGACAGGGGACATCGCGAATTACCCATACGTCCCGATTTCGTGGGGAAAAATATTCCTACCTCCATTGGAGAAGAAGTTAAAGTTCTTCTGCAGGAAAGTGATGGGGAAGATAAAGTATTACTCGTTGAAGAACCCAGCCAAAATTGAAGGGATAAGTTATGTTGTTGCACAGCAAACATCTATTAGGTCTTGATGGAATACCGCAAAAAGACATCCTCACCATCCTTGATACCGCTAAATCATTTCGGGAGGTGTTGGACCGGCCTATTAAGAGATTGCCTACTTTACAAGGCAAAACAGTAGTCAATCTATTTTATGAACCTTCCACCCGCACTCGCATTTCGTTTGAATTGGCGGAGAAAAGGCTATCAGCGGATATTGTCAGTTTCAGTACTGCGGCAAGTTCGGTGAAAAAAGGTGAAACGCTGATCGATACGGTTAAAAATATTGAAGCGATGAAAATTGATATGGTCGTTGTACGCCATTCTTCACCCGGTGCTCCCCATCTGTTAGCCCGAGTTCTCAACTCTCATGTGATCAATGCCGGCGATGGCGGCCACGAACACCCCACTCAGGCTTTACTGGATATGTTCACGATTCGACAGAAATTGGGCAGCCTGCAGGGTAAGACTGTCGCGCTGGTAGGAGATATTTCTCATTCGCGGGTGGCGATGTCAAATATATATGGATTAACAAAAGTGGGGGCACGGGTTCTGATATGCGGTCCTTCTACCCTCATCCCACGTGAAATCGAAAAATTAGGAATTGAAGTCTATTACAACATCGATGAAATTATTCCTCAGGTGGATGTTCTCAATATTTTGCGATTGCAATTAGAACGACAGCGAGAAGCATTATTTCCCTCCCTGCGGGAATATCATAATTATTTTGGAATTACCCGCGAAAGGTTAGAGAGCGCCACTAAACCCATTTTAATTATGCACCCGGGACCAATGAATCGAGGAATCGAAATTTCCAGCGATGTGGCGGATAGTGAACATTCCGTGATTTTGGAACAAGTCACCAATGGTGTGGCAGTTCGTATGGCAGTTTTATATTTATTGGCAGGAGGTCGCAGTGAAACTCACTAAAAATGTCATCATTTCCAGAAGGGGCTATCAACCTTTATCATCTCCCATTCTATTGAAAGGTGGAATCATCATTGATCCACTCTTGAAATTAAACCAGCAGAAAGATGTGGTAATTGAAAATGGTCATATCAGCCAATTAGGGCAGGTAGACTCCCAAAACTTTAAAGGGGAAGTGGTGGACTGCCGAAAGAAGATAATTTCACCCGGCTGGTTAGACATGCATGTTCATTTGCGTGAACCAGGATACGAAGGAAAAGAGACCATCGTCACCGGCAGTCTGGCGGCAGCTAATGGCGGTTTTACCGGGGTTTGTTGTATGCCCAATACTCATCCTCCTATCGATACTCAAGAGATTATCCAATATATAAAGGATCGTTCAAAAGGTTCATTAGTAAATGTTTACCCTATTGCTGCGGTCACGAAAAAAAGAGAAGGTAAAGAATTGGCTGAAATCTTGGAGCTCATCGAACAGGGAGCCGTCGCCGTTTCTGATGATGGAAGTCCGATAATGAGTGCTGAGATTATGAGGAGAGCACTGGAATATAGCAAGATGGTGGATGTCCCGGTCATTGGACATGAGGAAGATATCAATATGACCACCGGTGGGGATATGAACGAAGGATTTGTCTCAACCTGTCAGGGACTCAACGGAATGCCGCCGGTTGCTGAAGAAATTATGATAGCCCGTGATATTATGTTGGCTGAATACACGGGAGGTCGTTTTCATGTGGCCCATATTTCCACCGCCAAATCAGTTGAGCTGGTGCGACAGGCAAAAAGTAAGGGAATAAAAGTAACCTGCGAAGTCACTCCCCACCACTTCACCCTTACCGATGAAGCCGTAAGGACGTTTGATACCAATACCAAGATGAATCCACCTCTGCGAACCGAATCCGATCGCCTGGCTTTGTGCGAAGGCTTGAAAGATGGAACAATTGACGCAATCGCCAGTGATCATGCCCCTCATTCTTTTGAAGAAAAAGAGGCGGAATATATCTATGCTCCATTTGGAGTAATTGGGTTAGAAACCTCCATGGGATTAGCACTGACCCAATTATATCATCATAAATTTTTAACCCTGGAACAATTGATTTATAAATATGCTGTCCGTCCCTATCAAATCCTGAACCTCGCCTGCCCTGAAATTAAAATCGGAACCATGGCCAATCTCACCATCTTCAATCCTGAGGAATCATGGCAGGTCAATCCCTCTAAATTTTTATCCAAAAGTTCTAATACCCCTTTTGCGAAATGGAAACTAAAAGGAAAACCTTTTGCGGTAATCAACAATAATCAGATATTCTTTTCCGTATTGTAATATCCTCGGGCAAATAAAATGACTTGTTAGTATCACCGTGATTTGATATCATACCCTGTCAATCACTCATTTTGTCTTATTTTAGTACTGACAATCTGTCAGGTGAATTGAGTTAAGAAGTTATGTTTCATCCAACTTATTTTTATAAGTCATTGAAATATCAATAATTAGCAACTTTTTTTTATTTTCTGGCACTATCTTTGTAATATTAAACTTAAAAAAAATAATTAAGTGAAACTAAGGAGGAAATAAGAAATGTTTTCGGATTTAATAACTGCTATTGAAAAGGTCAGTAAGACTGATAACAATAAAGAATTTTTTTTACGGGTAAAACCCGTCGTCGATATATATGAGACAAATGAAGCGGTAATTATCCGGGCAGAAATGCCGAATGTGGCTAAAGATGATCTGCATGTCCAGGTGAATAATCGAATTTTGCATATTCAGGGCAAAAAACAAAGTATTCCGGAGCAAGGTGAATTTATCTGGCGGGAAACTTCCGATGTGATCTATGAGAGGTTTTTTGAGTTACAGGATAACCTGGATCAGGAACATATCAAAGCCAGCTATGAAGCCGGAATTTTGAAAATTACTCTTCCCAAAAGAGAAGAAGCACAACCTAAAAAAATAGAGATTAAATAAAAAGGCAATCTGATATTGGTGGAGGGTATCAATGAATAGGCTCAGTTGGATTGATCAGATTCTTAGAGAGCAACAGGAAAATGGAAGAAAAAATGTTAAAGTTCAGAAAAAGTTGCTGGAAGATCTAAAACAGGATTATTGCAAAATCCTTGAATCACGAAATATGTTAGTAAGGGAAGGAGAGAATGTGGCGTATCCCCAATTAAAATCGGATATTAATCAATTAATTGCTGAAAAGAATAATCATGCTCAGATTCTAAAAAAGTTAATTACTGAGTTGGGGGGTAAGGTTGAAAATGAAACAGAAATACCTGGTGAAAATTTTGCCAGGGGACATTTTAAAGAAATTTTTATGCTGGATACCGAGTTGAGTGAATTGTTAACTGAGCATGCGAATTTTGCTGAAGATAATGGGTATTATGAAGTTTCAGATGAGTTGAGGTCAATTCGGGACCAGCAGGTTCGTTTAAATGAACAGCTAGAAAGAATTATAATGAAAATTAACACTGAAATCTAATTTTAGGAGGATGATAAAATGGCTAAGAAAATAATTGGAATTGATTTAGGAACAACTTACTCGGTAGTTGCCGTGATGGAAGGTGGAGAACCGGTAGTGATACCGAATTCGGAAGGTTCCCGAACCACTCCATCGGTGGTTGGTTTCACAAAAACGGGTGAAGTTTTAGTAGGCGCACCGGCCAAACGACAGATGATCACTAATCCAGAAAATACGATTTATTCTATAAAGCGATTTATGGGAAGAAGAATCGAAGAAGTGCCCGAAGAAACAAAAATGGTGCCTTATAAAGTGAAAAGTGGTCCTCATGGTCTGGTGGTAGCGGAAATTCGTGGCAAAGAATATACTCCTCAGGAAATCTCTGCCATGATTTTGCAGAAGATGAAGCAAACAGCTGAAGATTACCTGGGAGAGAAAGTAACCGATGCGGTGATCACCGTACCGGCTTATTTTAATGACAGTCAGCGCAAGGCCACCAAGGAAGCAGGCGAAATTGCTGGTTTAAATGTATTGCGAATTATCAATGAGCCAACCGCTGCCTCTTTAGCATATGGTCTGGATAAGAAGAAGAATGAAAAAATTGCGGTGTATGATTTAGGTGGCGGGACTTTTGATATTTCCATTCTGGAAATTGGTGATGGAGTATTTGAGGTAAAATCGACCAACGGTGATACTCACTTAGGTGGAGATAACTTTGACCAACGAATAGTGGATTGGGTTGCTGATGAATTTAAGAAGGAACACGGAATTGATCTGCGGAAAGATCCCATGGCTTTACAACGGCTGCGAGAAGCTGCCGAAAAGGCCAAGATTGAATTAAGCAGTTCACAGCAAACCGATATTAATCTTCCCTTTATTACTGCCGATGCCAATGGCCCAAAGCATTTACAGATGTCTTTGACTCGTGCCAAATTCGAATCATTGGTAGAAGATCTGCTTCTAAAAACCTTGGGTCCTTGTGAGCAGGCTATTAAAGATTCCGGTTTTCGGGTGGAAGAAATTGACGAAGTTATCCTGGTGGGTGGATCCACTCGAATTCCTAGAGTTCAAGAATTAGTAAAACAATTTTTTAAGAAAGAACCTCATAAAGGAATAAATCCGGATGAAGTCGTCGCCGTCGGTGCCGCCATTCAGGGTGGTGTGTTAGCCGGGGATGTGAAAGATGTCTTGTTATTGGATGTTACCCCATTGTCATTGGGAATTGAGACCTTGGGACATGTTACTACCAAACTGATTGAGGCCAATACCACAATTCCTACTCGGAAGAGCGAGATCTTTTCTACGGCGGCTGATAATCAAACATCAGTAGAAATTCATGTCGTGCAGGGTGAGCGAGAATTTGCGTATGATAACCGGACTTTGGGGCGTTTTATCCTGGATGGAATTCCGCCAGCTCCACGGGGAGTTCCCAAGATTGAAGTCACTTTTGATATTGATGCGAATGGTATTTTAAGTGTATCGGCAAAAGATCTGGCCACTGGAAAGCAGCAGAGCATCCGGATTGAGGCGAGTTCGGGATTGTCCGAGTCGGAGATTGAACGAATGAAGAAAGATGCCAAGGAACATGCGGCGGAAGACCGACGTAAACGTGAATTGATCGATAGTAAAAATGCGGCTGATCAGCTTATTTATCAAACGGAAAAGAATTTAAAAGAATTTGGTAGTAAACTGGACGATGCCAATAAAAGCAAAATTGAAGCAGCCGTCAATCGGTTAAAGGAAGCCATCAAGACAGATAATATTCAGGAAATCAAATCGGCCACTGACGCTTTGAACCATATGTGGAATGAGGTTTCAACCAGGATGTATCAGCAAACCGCAGGGGCTCAAGCAGGTCCTCAAACTGGAACTACCAGCAGTACCGGAGAGAAAGTTGAAGAGGCAGACTACGAAGTAGTCGATGAGAATAAGAATAAGACAAAAAATTAATCAGATGACCCTGAACGAAAACCAAGCCATGAGTAAGCCTCAGAGTTACTTCACACTCTGAGGTTGCTCAAGGCAGTGGAATTCCGCATAACGAAGGAGGATAAATGGATGATGAATGATAGTAAAGATAAGGGAAAAGAGATTCCGGTTGATTTTGTAGAGGATACTCCGTCGGCGATTCCTTCAGATCAGGAAGTAATCCCTTCTGCAGAGAAAACGGAAACACCTCAAGAAACGACTCATGAAAAGAAGACTCGAAAATTAAAAGAAGACTTTAAAAAGAAATTAGAAGAAGTTCAGAAAAAATATGAACATTTAAATGATCAATATCTAAGACTCCGTGCTGAATTTTCTAATTATAAAAAGCGAATGGATCGCGAACAACTTGAACTGGGAGATTACATAAAGACTGAAGTTATAAAAAGATTTCTCCCTATCGTAGATGATTTTGACCGAATGTTAAAATTATCAGACGGTGAGGTGAATCATCAGAGTCTTTTACGGGGAGCACAACTAATAGCCGATAAATTCAAACAGATTCTTAATGATCTGGGGATAAAAAAGATTGAAGCAGAAGGGCAAGAATTTAATCCGGAGATCCATGAAGCACTATTGGTGCAGAAAGTGGAAGAATCTGAAAAAAATGGCAAGATCATTGGTATTTACCAAGACGGCTATATGTTAGGGAATCGCTTGTTGCGCCCCAGTAAAGTAGTTGTTGGAAAATGTGAAGAAAAAGAACCCCAGAATTAATTTTCACCAATATCATTTTTCAAGAGCAGGTATAAACAATAATGACCTGCTCTTTTTTTATTTAAAATCATAAAAAGATCTCAGGTTAGGCTTGCTTCTACTGGTAATATTTGAATCAGGCTGGATGTTTTGTTCCAGAAATAAATTTCAGGTCTTATGCCACAATCACTTTAAAGAATCAATATTTTTTATCGCTGAACCATATATTTTTAGACAATTTGTATAAAAGTAAATCTTCAAAAAGTTTCTGGGTCCGTATCTTTGCCATACAAACATTTTTCCTCAGTATGAATGTAATTGAATCAGGTGTATTTGCCTGCAAAGAGGATGACGACAAAATATCCAGATAGGGTTCACTTACCTCTTTAGTTTGATGAGTTTTCCAGAGGAAGTTATTAATGGTCATGCTATTTGACTAAGATTTCGCCAATTTTTTCATAAAAAAATTTTTAAGACGCGGTTAAAGGATTTCATATTGACTTTTCATATTGAGTTAATTAAATTTAAAAAAACCACAATAATGAGGTTATTATATGTTAGTTTTAACAAGGAGGTTGGGTGAATCTATCAATATTGGTGATAAGATTAAAATCACGGTTGTCGATATTGATGGAAAGCAGGTAAAAATAGGTATTGAGGCGCCGCGAGATATTTCCATTTTCAGAGAGGAAGTCTATGAGCGTATCAAACAGGAAAATGTCCGTGCCTCTGAAACCTCACCCGAAGATGTAAAAAAAGCAGCTGAAGAACTCAAAAAGAACAAAAAATAATTTATTCCTCCCTTTTTTTAATTATTTCTTATCCATAAATTCTTTTAACTTATTGTGAAATCTGATGATTAAAAAACATTATTGGACGACGAGGAAAGATGTTTTCTGATTGTCTGATGAAAGGGAAAAGAATAATTGAGAATTAAAATAATGAGTAGATTTTGAAAGTGATGCTGAATATTTTTTCTAATGATTGAATGTAAGATTTACTTATGGAACGTTTTCAAATTCATCATAAGAATCCGCATAAAAGAGTGATTGCTAAGGCAGTTCAGGTTCTGCAAGATGGCGGTCTGATTATCTATCCCACCGATACGGTGTATGGAATTGGATGCAATCTTTATAATAAGACGGCTCTGGAAAAATTGTATGCGTTAAAGAAAAAAACCAAATTTGATCCCATCAGTTTGATTGTAAAAGACATTCAGCAGGCAAGTTCATATGTACGGATTTCCAACTTTGCGTATAAAATATTGCGCCGTTGCTTACCTGGCCCCTATACTTTTATTCTACCCTCCGGCCGAGAAATTCCCAAAATCATGTTGAGCCGCCGGAAAGAAGTTGGGATTCGTGTTCCTGATAATGAAGTCTGCCTGGCACTTTTAGACGCTCACCCCTATCCACTGGTCAATACCTCGGTCAATCTTCAACCAGATGAACTTTTAAATAATCCCGATGATATTGAGCGCCTTTATAAACATGCGGTCGATCTGATGCTTGATGTTGGGTGGATTCCTGATGCTCAGGAATCAACAGTAGTCAGTTTGGTGGGTGATGAACTCAAGGTGCTTCGAGAAGGAAAAGGTAAATTAGATCAGCTATTTATTTAAGTGCAGGTATAATTTTTTAAATAAAAACAGAGGAAAAAATGAAAAAAATTATTCACACCAATGAAGCCCCACCGCCGGTAGGACCTTATAGTCAGGCGGTAATGGTAGGAAATTTAGTGTTTACGGCCGGTCAAATTCCCCTTCATCCCCAAACCGGCAACTTAGAAGAAAACGATATTCGAAAACAGACAGAACGTGTTATAAAAAATGTTGAAGCGGTATTAAAAGCCGCTGGATCTGATCTATCGCAAGTTATTAAGACCACGGTTTTTTTGAAAAATATGAACGATTTTGCTCAAATGAATGAGGTTTACGGAAAATTTTTTTCTGAGCATCCTCCTGCTCGTTCGGCAGTTGAAGTCAGCCGCCTTCCAAAAGATGTTTTAGTGGAAATAGAATGCATCGCTGTCGTAAAGGATAAGAAATAATCTGTTATTTTATAACTAAAAACTTTTTAGGTCATACATGGAAAAATATGCCATTATTCTGAATCCATATGCGGGTAGGGGAAAAGCAGCTAAAATAGAACAGCAAATTCTAGGAGAATTTAAAAAGCAGATTGGAAACTATGATCTTTTTAAAACGGAATATCCAAATCATGCAAAAGAGATTGCCGAACAGGTAAAAATGAGCTATCCGGTAGTCATTGCTGCTGGAGGAGATGGGACGGTGAATGAAACCGTAAATGGATTGATAGGTGGTCGTGCCGTTTTGGGCGCTATTCCAGTGGGCAGTGGAAATGATTTTTGTAAAATGCTGAATTTGCCGAAGAAACTTACCGATGTAATTCAAGTCATTCGCCAGAATAAACGAAAGTGGATTGATATAGGTAAAGTAGGCGATCGCTTTTTTCCCAATGGCCTGGGAATCGGTTTTGATGCCTGGGTAGTTAAGGAAAGCATGAAAGTAAAAAAATTAAGGGGTTTTCTTATTTATCTATACTCCGTGCTTAAAACTACTTTTTCATACCACAATGCTTCCATTACACTAACCATTAATGGAAAAACGAGTCAGCGAGACATTTTTATGATTGCCGTGGGAAATGGTAAGGCCATGGGGGGAGGATTTTTCCTGAATCCCGCCGCTGAATTTAATGATGGATTGCTGGATGTATGTATCATCCGTGCCTTAAATAAACGCGAGGTATTTTTAAATTTGCCAAAAGCGATTAACGGGAAACATATTTATATTGAGCAGGTGGAAATGGCGCGTACTACCCAATTGCAAATTACCTGTGAAGAAGGAATTGCCGCTCATGCCGATGGCGAATTATTAGGCCTCTCTTTGAAAAAACTGGATATCTCGATCATTCCTTCTGCTTTAGAAGTAATCTATAATGAAAAATCACTTAATTGAAATGAATATCCGTTAACTTTATGACGTTCCAGAATCGATTCAGATTACTGTGGCTGCTCATATTCTGTTTATTATGTTCCCGCCTGTTTTCCCAAACTTCGAATATTTATAATTCATCTTTACCCTTATTTACTCAACCATTAGATACTTCCATCCTTCTCTCAGATAAATCAGTGAAATCGCCATGGGGGGCTGTGATCCGCTCGGCGATCTTACCGGGCTGGGGACAAATTTATAATGAACAGTATGCCAAGTCAGTGATTGCTCTCGCGGCGAATGGATTACTCGTTTATCAGATTTACCACTATGAACAGCGTTGGCGAGATATGAAAAATGAAGTCGATCGATCGAAACGAAATTTATTTACCTGGTATTTTTCTCTGACTTATATTTTGACCATGGTGGATTCTTATGTGGATGCGTACTTGTTTAAATTTGATGAGGCGATGAAAATTTCATATCGAATTGACCCACAAAAGGAGAATTGGATGTGCTCCATCGATATATCATTGTGCTTACCATAATTGAAGTGCTGAACCTGTCCTCTCTTCAGGCTGATCCGGGAATTAATTTTTTTTCTGAGCAGAAAGATCGTGAAGTTCAAATAGATTCCCTGCGAACAATAAAAAAGATCGATAAATACCTTGCTGCTGATAAAGCCAAGCATTTTACAGCCAGCATGATCTCCACTGTTTTTTTCTATAAACTTTTCGAAAATCAACTGAATGTGGATGAAAGCCAGATCAAGAGCTACTCAATTAGTTTTACGTTGAGTCTGGGTGTCGCTAAGGAGTTCTATGATAAATCGCGTCCTGGAAATTATTTTTCCTGGAAAGATATACTCGCCGATTTAACAGGAATGGCAGTTGGACTTATTCTAATACATCAGCCTTGAAACAGGATTGAATCCTTCCCCGCTTCATCTGCGCATGAATTTATAAAGTATCCATCTTCAACATATCAGCCATTTCCCAGGATAGCGGCAGCGAGCAGGGGGATCATAATCTCATGATGCCCGATGAAGTAATATCCTTTTCCGGTATTCTGAGTCGGCCGCTGCATCACATTCACGGTAGGACGATAATGGCGATTCATATCGAAGACGGCCGTGAAAAAACCGTGCGCCGGATATTTCAGATTTCGCACGATGGTTAAAGCTTTCAGAAATACTTCTGGTAAGATAACCGCAGACCCCACATTAATGACGATACTACCCGCTTTTAATTGAGACACACTGTGGGTAAAGAGCTGAAAATCTAATAAAGATTTTTCGCCGAAAGCCGCTCCATCCAAGTTTGGATGCTGGTGAATAATCTCCGTGCCCAGCGCCGGATGTAAACTTACCGGAATACTGAGTTGATAGGCATTGGCCAGCAGACTTAACCGGCGATTTTTAGATTTTTTATTGATTATCTCTTTTGCTATAATTTCGGCATAACCTAACGGATTTCCATAATTTTGATGAACGGCTTCATTGATGAATTGTGCGGTTTCTTTGGCCATTCCGAAACTCCCATCACGAAGACCAGTCGCCACATCTTCACTGGTGGCACCCCAATTGGCAATTTCTACATCATGAATAGCGCCTGCTCCATTTAAAGCCAGATGTGAAATACAACCGTTTTTCATTAATTGAATAATAATAGGGTTCAAGCCGCATTTGATAACATGCGCGCCTAACATCCAGAGAATAAACTTCTTCTTCTGGATGGCCTGGCGATAATATCCGACAAACTCTTTAAATTCTTTTCCAATTAAAATATCTGGAAGCGCCGCTATAAATTTTTTCATATTCATCTGACCCGAGACTGGTTTGGAAAAATCTTCAAACCTCACTTTACTTTTTCTGGTCTGAATGGAATAGGTCTGTACCTTATCAAATTTTAATTTCTGGTACTTTGATTTCATCCTGGCTCCTTATAAAATTTGGGTGTAGGATAAAAAAATATTCTTTTCTCTATGAATGATTCCTTTAATTTCATGTCATCCAACAGGTAAAAACAGTTTTTCTTATTTTAATTATTTCTCAGTTTGTTGACATTTATAATCATTACAGTCAATTTGCATTCTTTGTCTCTATATTTTCAAGATAAATTTTTCATTTTGGATAAGGATGAGTGAGAGTGAATATGTTATATACTTTCCTGGTATGAAGATGGCCAGAATTCAAAATAGATCGATGAGGGATTATTGGGTATTAAAGATTCAAATGTGACCGAGAAAAGTTTTACAGAAAACATTACGAGAAAATCTGAAATATAATTTTGCTGTGTTTTTTGTTTTGAATTTTTTAATATCATTTACTGGAAAGTGTTATTGTGAGAGTTTCTATGCGAAAAGAGACAGATGATTATATCTTTCGAAATTCACAGGGGAAGAAGCAGCGCCTTCATATTTTATACATGGATCAGGATTTAATGATTCTGAATAAACCTGCTGGCCTCCGGGTAATTCCCGATCGCTGGAATCATGAATTAATCAATGTTTTCGATCTGCTGAAAGATGTTTCGATTCGTCCATTAGAAGCTGATGAGCAAAATATCTGGATTGTTCATCGCCTGGATGCGGAGACTAGCGGCCTCCTTATTTGCTCCAGAAATGCCGATGCCCATAAAATGCTCAATCAGATGTTTGAGCAGGGTAAAATTCAAAAAACCTATTTGGCTATTGTCAAAGGCTGTCCTTCACCACCGGAGGGTACCATCGATTTTCCTCTGTTGTTAACGAATCATGGTAAGGTTAAAATTCATCCCAGTGGGAAAGCCTCTTTGACCCACTATCGTTTGGTGGAACAATTTCAACATTTTTCGTTATTGGAAGTATATCCAAAAACGGGACGGATGCATCAGATTCGGGTTCATCTGCAGGGTATTGGTCATCCCCTGGCTGTTGATTCTAAATACGGGGGATTTCATTCGATAAAAATCAGTGATCTGAAAAAAATAAAATTGTCCTCAGAAAACGAACCATCTGCTCTGATTTCTCGTCTAACCTTACATGCCTGGAAATTGAGTTTCCTTCATCCGGCTCAGCAACAAATGATGAATTTTGAAGCCGACATTCCAAAAGATTTTCAGGCCCTTTTAAAAGCTCTCAGGAAATGGGATCGAATCTGATTTTATACACATCTGCTGATAAAAGTCGATATTATTTTCTTCTGAGCAAGCTTGATAAGATAGAAAGTCTGAAATCAACGAAATATTAATCGGAGTAAATAGTCTGCCTGTCTTTGATTTGCTGATCTTTCCATTCCTTCAAATACGGCTGGGTCGTATTTTTCTTGGAACTTAATTGGATTTTATCATGGTGACTATCTGCTGGGATTCATGAAAATATGCCATGGCCATATAGGGAGTGTTATGACAATAGGCATAGTGGCCGGAAGAGCTAATTCCAATAACTCCCGCTAAACCATTGACACGTTCTTGCAGGATGTGAATCGCATATTGAGCAGCCTGCATGGCTGAATGTGTACAAAACTCATCGCAGGTCAATTTGGAGAGGAGGATTTTCAGAATTGATTCCCCGTGTCCGGTTGCCGAAACAGCCCCTCTGGTATTGTCAGCATATGCTCCTGCACCGATTACCGGTGAATCACCTACCCGTCCAGGGAGCTTGCGGGGGGTGCCGCCGGTGGAAGTGGCAGCGGCAACGTTACCTTTGATGTCCAATGCTACCGCTCCGACTGTTCCCAAAGGAGAAGATTCAAAGGGTAGGCGGGTTTTAAAAGTCGGATCATCTTTTATTTTTTTATAAAACTCCAGCTCTCTTTCTGTCAAAAGTTCTTCAATTTCAACTTCCGGGAAATTCATTTTACGAAGAAATTTTTGGGCTCCTTCACCGACCAGAAAACAATGTTCAGGATGATCAATTAATAACCGGGCGGCTTTTACAGGGTGAAGTATATTTTTAACAGCCGCTACCGCTCCAAAACTCAAATTTCTACCATCACAGATAATGGCATCAAGCTCAATTTCGCCCTCCGCATTCAGGAAAGCGCCTCGGCCGGCATCAAAAGTCTCATCTTCTTCTAAGACACACACCGCTTCTTCCACAGCATCTATGGCACTTAAGCCCTGCGCTAACTTTGGGTAAACCAGCTGAACTGCTCTCTTGCATCCCTCCATGTGGGCCTGATGCAAACTTTCCGGAATATTCCACGCTCCTCCATGCACAATTAGTTTAGGTTCCATCTTTTATAACCTTCTAAAGGAAATCTTTCTGCCTTTATATGAAAATGGATAGATCGATTCAGTTAAGCCTTAAGCTGAGTATTTTTTGAATTATAAAAATGTTTATTCCAATTAGCGAATCTGAGAAGGTAAGGGAAGTGGAACTCCCTCAATTTTGGTTAATTCAGTGGTAATGCTTCCTACAAAAACTGCACTTTTCATTTGAATCGGGATTTTATATTGGTCATCGCTTAACCATACCCAGAGTTCACCTTTTTGTTTGAAAATAGCTTCTCCCATTAATACCGGTTGCACGATGATACAACGAAACTTTCCAGCCCGTACTTCTATGATTTCTTTTTTCTGTACAATTACTTTAAGATCGTATACCTTTTTATTGTCATGATTTGTAAGGTATAAAGGCATTCCCACCTGTATATCCTGAGTCCGAACATAATAGAAGGAGGCCAGAATATCCAGAACATAGGGTGGGATATTCATCGTAAATTGTTCTCTTTTTTTAATTTCCAGAGGTTCATGGTCATGATAACGAATGCTCTGTACATTGGCTATTCCCATGTGTTGCTCATAATCCACCAGCAAATCGAATTTGTATGAACCTTCCCGCAGCATTTTATTGAATTTCCATGAAAATATGCCCTGGGTATCTACCCAACTTTCGACTCTGTCGCGAACTTTGAAAATCAGATCGAAGGTTTTAGCGGATTTCGCAGTGGAGACTATTTTATAGGCAGATCGATCGCCAACCGGCGCTATTTCTTGAACAGTCATAGTGGCTTCACCCGCTTTTATCACTCCGTAGCGGACTACAAAAGTGAGTTTTTCTCCAACTTGAAAAGCGTTATTCGGAACGATTCGATTTAAAGAATAAAGAATAGTGTCCTTGACGGATGTCACAGTCAAAGAAGAATCGCCGGGGCGGCCGACATTGTCATTTGAAAATAACGTTCTGGTATTCAATATAAGTGAATAAAAAATAAAAATTGCTGAAGATAATATAATGAAATTTATTTTATTAATTTTGCTCATGTCTTTTATCTCAAGATAAACACCATTTATAGGTAAAATAAAGTATCATTTTACGCATATTTATCTGCGATGACAAGCACTAGATTAATGTTTAATAATTTTTAAGTTAGAGTTTTAATAAACAGGGAATGAAAAGGAGTCTGAGACAAATGAAGGTAGGTTATTGATTGACTAATTGATTTCTAATTTCAGAGATCAGGTGGTAAATTGCTGGATTATTTTTCATTTCCGAACGGATTCTTTTATAATTATGGAGGATGGCTGTGTAATGTCGGTCGTTAAAGTGATAGCCGATAACCTGCAGTGATTCTCCCGATAGTTCTTTTGCCAGATAGATGGCCACCTGTCGGGCGAAACTTATTTCCCGCTGGCGTGAATGGCCAATCAGTACGTCAGTAGGGATATTTAGATATTCCGATACGGCTTTGATGATATCGTCCACTTTAATTTGATGCATTAAACGGAAATGGCCGTTTTTGTTGGCCCATTTGGCATCAATGTGAGCTAATAATTTTTTTGTAGCGGCCAGAGAGACGGGTTTGCCGAGCAGAGAGGTTTGGGCGGCGATTCTGATCATAATTGCCCGTATTTCCTGCATACTTTCACACAAAGAGCTGGCTAAAAATTCTTTTACCTCGCCCAAAATGGACAGCTGCGTTTTCTGGCAATAGGCCTGGATAAATTTCAACCGGGTTTCATAGCTCGGGGTGATTAAGTCAATAATGAGACCTTTCTGAAAGAAGGAAAGCAGACGTCGATCCAGTTCGGTGAGCTGTGAAGGGGGTTGATTCGCCGTGATAACGATTTGTTTATGTTGTCTTTCGAATTCCGAGAAGAAATAAAATAGTCCTTCCTGTGATTTTTTCTTATTGGCCAAAATCTGAATATCGTCAATTAAAAGGACGTCAGTTTCTTTAAATTTGCTATTGAAGGATTCCACCTGTTTATTCTGCAAGGCACTGATATATTGATTTAAAAAATTTTCACTGCTCAGATAGGTTACTTTTTTTCTCTTCTTATTCAGGAGAATATAATTTCCGATGGCATGCAGGAGGTGGGTTTTACCGCAACCTGAATCCCCATAGATAAAGAGCGGATTGAAGTCGGTTTTGCCGGGTTGTTTAGCGACGGTTTGGGCGGCACGCAATGCCAGTTCATTATCGTTTTTCACATAAAAATTTTCGAACTGATAGCGGCTGTCAAGAAGCGGGGAGAGAGAAGAGCTCTCGGAAGTATCCGGTATTCCCTCCTCATCACTTAAATGTAATTCTTCTGGTTTTTTATCTCCGCTGGAAGCCACCAGATATTCAATATGTACTGCGGTGCCGAATATTTTTTTTACGGTTTTGAGCAGGATTTGCTGATAGTGAGATTCGATCCACTCAAAAAAAAACTGGGAGGGAACTCGCAGAATCAGAGTATTTTCAATGTAGCTCACCGGAATAATAGGTGACAGCCAGGTTTGAAATCCCTGGGAGGATATTTCTTCCTTCAACAATTTTAAACATTGATTCCACTTTGCCTGAATTCCCGTTTCCGCAGGTAAGTGATCAGATACCGGGTGCGCCACATTTTTTGTCATGAGTAAGAATCATCCTCTTCCTTAGGAATATATCCTCTCTATGTTAAAGGTCAATTGAAAAAAACGATATGCAATAATGCGTCTAAAAATTTATTTAACAAAATTGAAGTTGCAATATTTTAAGATTTTTTTTTTCAAAAACAAGTGATTTGAAGAATTTTTTTTGAAGTTTCACGTTAAACATAAAAAAAATTTTTTTTGTAAAAAATATTCGGGTAAAAACGGATAACAAATGATAAAAAAAATAAAGCATTTGTATTCTCAATATATTTTTATTAAAATCAAAAATTAAATTTTTAAGGAATAATGATCATGGCCAAAGTGTGTTATGTTTGTGGGAAGAAACCAGTATGGGGAAATAAAGTGAGTCACGCCAATAATCGTACCCGGCGCCGTTTTGAACCAAATTTACAACGCGTACGAGCAATGGTAGATGGTCAAATCAGACGAGTCACAGTCTGTACCAGCTGTATACAAGCGGGAAAGATAATGAAAGCCATATAAATTTGATGATAGGGCAGGTTTTTTTCATTGGAAGGCCTCTCAGATCGAGAGGCTTTTTTTTATCAGTGAGTTATCCTCGGGAAAAGAAAGAGCAATTCAATATCTTACTGCGAAAATAATTTCTCGTCTATAACATTTTTATCCATCCTCCCACATTTTTACTGGATTTCAATTTAAAATTTAGAAGCGATGCCTTCTCATTTGATAATTACCTTTTTCCACTGGCATTTGAGAATATCATTTATGCATAATAACAAAAAAGCAATGGATAATGATATGCAATTAACCGATGATCAGGAAAAGCATCATGAGCATATCACTGACAAAAGGCCTGCGAATATAAAAAAGAAAAGAATTTCGATTTTAAAAAAAGTTGTAAAAAAATAAAAAATCGTTTTGCTTAATTTTATTTCTTTTACTATAATTTGAACCGTTAACATTGACATGGAAATTTGCGGTCAAAAAAGTCTTTGAAGAATGTACGAAAAGTAAATGGAGATTTTTTTCTGACCTGCTGATTTGGTATTCATAGCAGGGGAGGATGAGATGGAATCGAGTGGAAGAGCAGGATCAAGAGTGGTCGGACATGAGGATGCTATGTTCCGAGATATCTGTGAATTGCTGGAGTTAGATCCGGAGAGTGTAGAATATTTAGTGGTTGAAGATTTTGAAGATGTCGATTACATGATGTTCGAAGAATTTGAAGAAGCCGAACCGGAAGAAGCCTGGAAACCGGAGCAAAGGATAATAGAGGTCTATTATACGGATGGAACCCGCGAGGAAATCGAGATCGAATTGGATTCTGAAATTGATGAAATGCTAAAAAGACTGCTGGGGTAAGCGATTTACAATTCAACAGACGGGCACCATTTTTTCATTCGGTTAACATCTATCAAGTTTTTCGAAATTCGCCTTTATAAAACTATTGTTTATCAAACTTTTATATCCTTTTTCTTCACACCCATAACTGGCGGTCCAGACTGCGATACTGGATGGCCTCGCTGACATGAGAAGGCAAAATCTTCTCCTGACCCTCTAAATCAGCAATGGTTCTACTGACCTTCAGGATTCGGTCGTACGCCCTGGCCGATAATCCCAATCGAGTGATGGCATTCTTTAACAAATCCTGACTTTGCAAATCTAAAGAACAATATTTTCGGATATCCTTCGATTGCATATCGGCATTGCAAAATAGATGAGGTTTATCTTTAAAACGTTGTAATTGGATTTCCCGGGCTTTCTGTACCCGCTGTCGGATCTGCTCAGATTTTTCCCCGCTCTCACTACTGGCTAAGTCGCGGTATTGCACTGCCGGCACTTCAATCTGAATATCGATGCGATCCAGCAAAGGTCCACTGACCCGGGAGAGATATTTCTGGATTTGCTGGGAAGTGCAGCTGCATTGCTTGTGAGGATCCGTGTAATAGCCGCAGGGACAGGGATTCATGGCTGCTACCAGCATGAAATTCGCCGGATAAGTTATGGAAAATAGTGCCCGGGAAATGGTAACCCTGCCATCCTCCATGGGCTGGCGCATGACTTCCAATACATTTTTTTTAAATTCAGGGAGTTCATCCAGAAATAACACTCCATGATGAGCCAGACTTACTTCCCCGGGGCGGGGTAATTTACCACCACCAATTAAACCGGCATCACTGATCGTATGATGGGGAGAACGAAAGGGGCGGGTGGCTATTAATGCGTGATTTTCAGGTAACATCCCGCAAATAGAATGGATTTTGGTGGTTTCCAACGCTTCCTCCAGAGTGAGTGCCGGTAAAATGGTGGGAAATCGTTTGGCCAACATCGTTTTGCCTGACCCCGGAGGACCTATCATTAAAATATTATGTCCTCCAGCCGCCGCTACTTCCAGTGAACGCTTCACATGTTCCTGTCCTTTCACATCGGCAAAATCAATAAGATACTGGCGATGGACTTCAAAGACCTGCTTCAGATCAATCGTAAAAGGCGGGATATCGATCTGGTTGTTAAGAAAATCAACTGTCTCATTCAGGGAATTGACAGGGAAAACAGGTAATCCCTCTGCCAGAGCAGCTTCCGGTGCATTTTTTTTGGGAAGAATAATTCCACGCATTCCTAATTTGCGCGCTTCCCAGGCTACTGATAAAATACCGTGGACTGGACGAAGACTACCGTCCAGTGCTAATTCACCCAGGATAATATGATCGGCTAACTTGGATTCAGATATTTTTCCATTGGCAGTTAAAATGCCAACCGCAATGGGAAGATCGTAGGCCGAGCCTTCTTTGCGAATGTCAGCAGGCGCTAAGTTAATGGTGATCTTCTTAAGCGGGAATTCATATCCACTGTTGCGAATGGCGGATTGCACTCTCTCCCGACTTTCTTTTACAGCCGAGTCTGGTAATCCGACCGTGGCAAAAGTGGGTAAGGTTTTACCTTCCAAATTGGCTTCCACTTCCACAATATAAGCGTCAATCCCAATTAAAGCGGCCGATAAAATCCGGGCAATCATAAAATGGTATCGATGATGAAGTAAAATTTATATTATATTACTTTAAATTTTACTGACCTCCCCTATAGGGAGGTGCTGAATCAAAATATACGTTATGTTTTAACCAAACTCCGTGACGACTTAAATATAGCAAAATTTGTCATTAATTCAAGCAGAAAATTGGAGAATTCATTTTGAAGATTTTAATCGGTGCCGCCAACTCTATCTCTTTCAATCAGGATTACGACCCGCTGGATACCCTGAAATTTGTTCAACAAACTCATTTCGAAATGGTACAAATTTATTTAAACACCAACCTGTTGAACAATAGGGAAGATTTAAAGAAGATAAAAAATTTTCTGAACAAAAGCGGCCAATTGCCTTGTTATTTTCATTCAGAAATGCCCCTGAATATGAATTTTGTATCCAGTGAGTATTATCAGCTTCTCTATAATTATCTGGAATCGTTCGATCATTTCCGGATTATTTTTCATTACGATGAGAAGGAGAAACTGGAAAATATCTTGCAAACCATTCAAAAATTGCATCGTACTGATGGCAAGATTTACCTTGAAAATGATTTCCAATTAACCGGTAAATTCAATGCCGAAAAGAACTTGCGTAAATTTATGGCCCTTTTTTCACTTTCGCAGAATGCTGATTACTCGTTTTATCCGGTAATTGACGTTCCTCGTTTTTTTACGAAAAAGCTGGGATTTACCAGTGAGGAATCACTGAACTGGTG
>CAYMXZ010000038.1:0-20531 GCA_964394475.1 uncultured Caldithrix sp.
GTTTGTAAATATTTAATTTTCAAAACATCTTTTCGGAGCTAAAGCAATAATCATAAAAACGAATTTATCACAAGGGAAAAAAATCAGACGAATTGATATCATTTTACCTTCGTTTTTCTATCAACTAAAAAATCACCCTCTCAGCTTTTTAAACTAAATTTGAAAATTTATTAATGAACAGAAAAATTTGCCGATGATTCCAAAAGTTATTCTTTTGGATATTTTTAAAATTAAGGTTATATTCACCTATGCTAAATCACGCCTATCTGTTTCAAAATAAATCCTGCACATAATTACGCAAGGAGGTGATACGTATCAGTTAAAAAATTTATATTTCATCAGGTCAATTGGAGTTAACTGTTAAATGTATTTTAAGTCCACCCAACAGAAAGGAAATGATATGAAGAAGTTACTGGTATTAGTACTCTGCATGTTGTTTATGGTTTTATGGGCGCAAGAATATCCTGCCCCCACCGGAGATCAGTTTACCGTGAATCAAACCCCGGTAATAACTGACAAGGAGAAACTACAATTCTCAGATGTTTCAGAACCCGCCTGGAAAGTTTTAGAGAAAATGGAAATAGCAGAACGAGAAAACTCCACAATCACAATTGATCTTCCGGCTAATGTTTCCAGCCAGGCCCTGAGCCTTGCCCGCCAAATCGAAGCGCTGTGGAACTCTGGCCAATTCGATCAAGCCCTTGTCTATTTCAATGCCTTGAGCCAGGAAGTAAACTGGAAAGAAATTTCTATCGGAAGAACCTGGCGATTGCCCTTAACCAATCCCCAGAGAGAAATGTGGGGGCCAGACGTCAGGATTGGAACTCACGATTCTATTCGAACCGCTGCTTTTGATATCCATCGTTCAACTGGAAATCTTTTCGCCATTTTATTATACCACGAAGGAACACAGGATTGGTGGTCGGTTAACTATTCTAATGACGGCGGTGAAAACTGGTATGAAACCTATGCCTGGTGGGCAGACTATACAATAAATTCTTTGAATGCTTCTATTGTTGGTGACTATTGTTATGTTGCCTTTAGTAGAGGTAGTAATCAAGATCAAGCTTTTCTTTACCGTTTCAGCACTTATGATGGTCAACAAACCAATTTCAGCACTGGTTATGCCTATCATACAGTTTTTACGACTAATTATCCAGTGTACATCAAAGAAGTCGCTCTGAGTTCAAATCAAGATTATTACAATAACCGTTTGTATTATAGCGCTATTTTATCTGATGGCACCCTGAAATTTTTCTGGGGACTCGATCCAGAGTTCGTAACTTGGAATGAAATTGTCAGTAATGTAACTACTGCCAGTCGAGGATTAGATATAGCTTCCAATGAGAATTATTCCAATCACTATCAATGGGTTTCCTACATTGATAACAGCAATCGGCTTCGCATAGATGGAGTGACTACTTCTGATACCTGGGCTCAATTGTTCAACAGTGCCGCCGGTGCTTCATCGAATCGAACCGCCGTCGGCGCTTATGGTGATACGGTTACCTGCGCCTTCGAGTATAACGGAGACCGGTTATATAATAAATACTACGTGTCCTATGACGGAGGAACGAATTGGGCCTATGGTTTTCTAGATGATACTTTAACAGTAAACGAAACGCCTAATCTCACCGCCCGTTATGGGGGTGGCGTGGCCCTAGTTTATCGGTATTACACTCCTACGAGAGAAGGAAGATATAGATGGCGCTTGTACCGAGGAGGCTGGTCAACTCCAGAAGTTTTCACCGATTACGAACCATATTATGTTCAACCTGCCATCGAATATTTAGGAAACAATGATTATGGAGTGGTTTATTTAAGTTGGAATTCACCCTACATCCGTGCGGCTTATTTTGACCATCTGTTGTTCACCTTAAACGCTCCCCAAAATTTATACGCCATGGGTGGCTATCATAACAGCATCCTGCTTACCTGGGATCTGCCGGCCGGTGAATCACAACAAACCTCATTAAATGGTTCCACCCAGCAAGGGCAACTTGTTCAGGAAAAGACAACCGAGAATCCTGTAGAATCAGCAAAACCGTTAGTAAAACATTCGCCGGGATCAGGTGGAGCAGATGCAAATTTACATTCATCCACTATTCATCAAACCAATCCCCGACATACAGAGGCCGTATTGCTCTCTTTCAACGTGTATCGGAGCACCTCCATGGGTGGCCCATATACTTTAATTGCCAATGTAGATAAACAATACTATCGCGATTTTTCGGTAAACAACAGTCAAACCTATTATTATGTGGTGCAGGCAGTTTATGACGTGGGTACCAGCGGTTACTCCAATGAAACTTCGGGAGTGGCAATTCTGAACGGATATGTGATTCATTCCGCGCACGCCATCAATCCACCTACAATTGATGGAGTAATTAATACTTCTGAATGGTCGCAGGCGACCACTACCGTCATCACTTCTACTGGAATGTCTTATCCGGTCCTGCTGTACTCTATGAATGATTTAAATTATCTCTATCTGGCTCTGGATGATCTCAATAATACTGTTCCCAATGACTATGATGAATTCGGAATCTATTTCGACGAAAACCACGATTACGAGTGGCCCGCCAATTCACCCAGCATTGAAGGAAATTTCTGGATAGACTATTACCTGAGTAACCCGGTTACATCTAGATTCCGCGGTATATCGGGTGTGTGGCCTTATAATTTAGCTTATGATATTGCTATTGATGATAATGGAGTAACTTCCGCTATCTCATTTTCTACCGGTCATATTCAGTATGAAGTAAAAATAGATCTGGTAGCCAGCAATTTAAATCTTACACCTGGTAATGGTTTGGGAGTATATCTATTTAGCTATGAAGGCGGAAATGGCACCTTCAATGGAGCTTGGCCGGAGCAAACCTATAATTACTGGAATTTACCAGCCGCTTATGGAACGCTAATTCTGGATCCGGTGGTGGGAATTGAACAGCCAGATGAAAATATGATAACGGCTTACGAACTTCTGCCCAATTATCCCAATCCATTCAACCCCTCAACGACCATTCGCTATCGTCTGGCCAATACCCAGGCCCAACCTACAACTCTCACTATTTACAGTTCTTCCGGACAACTGATTCGCACCCTGGTGAATGAAGAACAAAATAATGGTGAATATGCCGTGACCTGGGACGGATTAAACTCAAAGGGTGAAGAAGTGGGAAGCGGTGTCTACTTCTTCCAGTTGAAAAGTGGCGAATTCACTCAGACCCAAAAATTAGTAAAAATGAAATAATCGGCTCAATTTCTGAGCATAATTTCAGTGAAGAAGGGAGTACGAAAAGTACTCCCTTTTTTTATTTAATGCACAATGGTTGATATCTAACAAAATCATAAACTTCATTGCTAATGTATACCACTGCTTTATTTACTGAATATAGTTGGCAACAAAATTTATAAATTTTTCGAATATGTTAACTCTGAGCGGCAAATTCTTCGTTGAAATGAACCAAAAAAACATAAATAAAAAATGAATAAACAAACTTACTTCGATAATTTGCATTTGGATAACAAGAGGTTACTGCCTAAATTTTCACCTGTTAACAGGAGACGAATAAAGTTGAATCACTTTACTTTCCGCAAAGAAGATATAGAAACCATCAGCAAGGTATTGGGAGTGAAACCGGTAAAACGTGTAGATCACTTTCGCTTCGTTTTGGAAAATAAAAAAGATAAACGTCGACTCTCACTGGAGATTTATCCTGATATCCCCATCGGCAACAGTCAGGGCAATCTGATTTCGATTTACACCTACAATACTCACATACAACTTCACTTCTGTGGAGGATTTGTTCCCAGTGAGTCGCTCGGTGAAGTTATTTTCTTCAGTGAAAACAAGGGATTAATTTCAGGCGTAATTGTCGAAAAAGAAGCCGGTTGTTCGGTATATGCGAACGTCGATGCCAGCATTCTTTCGGGTGATTTTACCCAATTAGCGCCGGAAGTGATGCTTTCTGGAATAGCCCTGTCTGTCACTGAACATCTTCTTTCTCCCCGTGAAGAATAATTTCTATGAAAATTTACACCTTCACTCTTGGCACTTTCGCAGTGAATAATTATCTCGTGCATGCGGCTGATTCTACGAAAGCCATTCTGTTTGACGCCGCCGAGGATCCCGATCCCATTCTTGAAAAAATGAATGAATTGGGATTGACGCTGGAATTCCTGGTTATCACTCACGGACATGGAGATCACATTGCCGGAAATAAAAAAATAATCGCCGAAACCGGTGCCAGGCTTTTGATCCATGTGATGGACCAACCCTTTTTGAGCGATCCTTATCTCAACCTTTCTGCTTATTTCGGAGAAGAAATTATCTCACCACCCGCCGATCGCCTGTTGCAGGAGGATGATAAAATCACGCTGGATACACTTGAATTTCGAGTCCTGCATACCCCGGGTCACACCCCGGGACATATCACTCTGGTCTGTGATAACCATGCTTTTGTTGGCGATGTTATTTTTCAGGGATCCATTGGACGAACCGACCTGCCCCGAGCTTCGGCACAGCAATTGATTCAATCCATCCGCCAAAAAATCTATACCCTTCCCAATCAAACTATTTTATACCCGGGACATGGTCCATTAACTACTGTTCAGGCGGAAAAAGAATCCAATCCTTTCGTGAGCAACTAACATGGAGTGGCAAAATCTACTAACAAAATACATTCGTCATCTGGCGCTGGAAAAGGGACTGTCCGATAATTCCCTATTTTCCTATGAAAATGACCTGAAACGTTATGTGAATTACCTCAATGAACAGAACCTTCAGAATTGCGAACAAATCACTCCCCTGGTTTTACAGCAGTATATCGGACAGCTTTATGACCTTGGTTTAGCCAGTAGCAGCATGGCTCGCAATTTTTCAGCCATCCGCGGTTTTCACCAGTTTCTCATTCAGCAAAATATCACTGCCCGTGATCCGTCCGAACTGCTGGAAACTCCTCGCCTGAAGCGCAAATTGCCAGCGGTTCTCTCCGTGGAAGAAGTGACAGCCATCATTAACCAACCGGATGTAAATGATATCCTGGGTATTCGGGATCGGGCCATGCTGGAAACTCTTTATGGCTGTGGGCTTCGAGTATCGGAATTGCTCAGCATGTCCATTAACAATCTGCTTTTACATGATGAATTGGTTCGGGTTGTCGGCAAAGGATCGAAAGAGCGGTTTGTTCCCATTGGACAGGAAGCCATTCACTGGTTGAAAATTTATTTAGCTCGCAGCCGGCCGTTGTTGAGCAAAGGATCACTCTCCCGTAATATCGTATTTTTAAATCGCAATGGGCGCCCGATGAGCCGAATGGGATTCTGGAAAATTTTAAAAAAATATGCCCTGCAGGCCAAAATATCCCATCAAATTCACCCCCATATCTTTCGGCATTGTTTTGCCACCCATCTGCTGGATAATGGAGCCGATTTGCGCTCAGTCCAGGAACTTTTAGGTCATGCGGATATATCCACCACTCAGATCTATACTCATGTCTCCCGGCAACAACTTTCAAAAATTTATAAGAAATACCATCCGCGCAGTTGAAAGTCTCAGCGCTGGAAATTTCCAATATATCTTCAGTAAGGTACACCGGTCTGGTTAAATATTTCTTTTTTATTTTTTATACTCTAACTATATTTTTGCAGTATTAAATTGTAAAGGGAAAACAGGAAAAAGGGGGAAAGCGATGTTTATGAAATTAGCCAAACATAAAACATTCGAATATATCCCGCGAATCTATGATCCCAAAAAGGATGAATCCCAAAAAACGCGGATTCGCTTTCGCTCGCTACGAGAGCACCGCCGGAAATCGTATTCCTTCATCTGGATGCTGGCGCTTTTATTTTTTGTGGTCTATTTGATTATTCTGCTTTCGAAGATAGCCAATAATTATTAGGAGAGAGAAATGTTTCAAATCAGTGAGGTTTTGAAAAAGGTACCGTTTTTCCGCTCCCTGGGCAAGGATGGGATAAGTTTTGTTATTGAACGCTTAAAATTCAAACCTTTCGATGCCGATGAAGTGATCTGCAAAATTGGTGATCCCGGCGATAAAATGTATATTGTGATCAGTGGAAAAGTGAAGGTAGTTGTCAAGGCCGAAGACGCCGCTGAAGAAACGGTCATCGCCGAATTGTCCAGCGGAGATTATTTCGGAGAGATGGCCTTGCTGACGGGAGATCCACGTTCGGCCAGCGTCATCACCACCGAACCTTCCGAGATGTTTATTTTGAACAAAGAAGATTTTGATCTGATCGTGGAACGTTTCCCTTCCATTACCATCAGCATGGGAAAAATCATGAGTCAGCGTCTGCGGGATACCCTGCAAAAAGCCGCCAAGAAAACTCCCGAAAAAGTTGCCACAGGTATTAAAGGTTCTTTGTCAGAAAAAAGCCTGGTTGATATTTTTAAATTTTGCGAATCCAATTCCTTAAATGGAAAAGTAATCGTCCAGTCCGGTAATCAAAAAGGAATTGTGTACTACAAAAAAGGGATTCTGCAAAAGGTAGAATTAGGGAATCTTCGTGATGATGAAGCACTGGATGTCCTGATGAGCTGGGAAGAAGGTACTTTTGCGGTAGAACCCGATCCCTTACGACTGGATCAGGAAGAACAACCGGTTGAAGCGGTTTCGGCAGAACCCATCCAGCTGGTGATTATCAATGCCAGTATGGTGGTGCAAAAAATGCTGCAGCAGATTTTTGAAAAAATTGGCTACTCGGTCTATGCCGTGGAAAATAAACAAAAAGGGTTGAACCTTATAAAAAAACTGCAACCTAATGTGGTAGTGGCCGATGTGAAACTGCCTGACAGCAACGGCATCGATCTGGTAAAATCGATTCGTGAATTTAGCGATGTGCCTATTGTTCTCCTCACCGAAGAGAGAAATCGGGACGAATATCAATCGCATCTCTCCGGTTTTAAAGATATTGGTTTCACCAGGACTCAGGAACTGGGAGAAATTATGCATGCCGTTCAGCAAATTAGCCGCTGAGAGAACGCCTGCAAAAGATCATGGCAAAAAATATCTCAAAAGATATTCTCGAAAAAACCTTTAAGGCTTTCCTGAGTTACGTGGAAGGTTTTGTGGGAGAAAGCAAAGCCTGGGAATTCGCCCGGCACAGCCGACAGGAAACGGAAAAATATTATAAGAATTTATCGCTCATTCAATTAGATGAAAAAAAGAATCTGGTTTTAGTTAATCCAACAATAACCGACAAAGAGCTTTTAGGCTTTAGTCTCTGGATGTCTAAACTTGTAGCGGAGTTAAAAGAATTTATGGTAGGAGTGGGAAAGGTAGAACCGGAAAAAATCCTGGGAAATCTCAAGAAATCGCTGGAACCTACCGGATTTTTAGAATTCTTTCAGCAGGCCAAAGAATTATCATTTTGATCTCACCTCAATATGGTAATCGATTGAAAATCTCTGCTCCTCTGATTATATTTAGCCGCTAAAAGTAACCGGTGACTGCAGGAAGAAGAATTGCTTCCGCCTGCATTGGATACCGAGTTTAGAGAGACAGTTATCTATGGGAAAAATCAAAATTCTGCCATCGCAGGTAGCGAATAAAATAGCCGCCGGAGAGGTAGTCGATCGACCAGCAGCAGTGGTCAAGGAACTCATTGAGAACTCGATTGATGCCGGAGCCACCTCCATTTCTGTGGTATTGGAGCAGGCCGGGAAGAATCTGATTCAAGTAATCGATAACGGGTCTGGAATCGCCGAAGAAGATATTCCATTGGCCTTTGAACGGCATGCCACCAGCAAAATAGAAACGGCCAGCGATCTGGACCGCATCACCACCCTGGGATTCAGAGGCGAGGCCTTACCCAGTATCGCCTCTGTATCACGAGTAGAAATCAAGAGCCGCACAATTGATCAGGAAGTAGGAACGTTGCTGGCACTGGAAAATGGACAAATTATCAAACAAGAAAAAATCGCTCTTAAACCGGGAACTATTATTTCGGTGAGAAACCTTTTTTATAACACTCCTGCTCGCCGCAATTTTATGCGATCTGATCTTACCGAATTAAACCATATCATAAAAGTATTAAAACGTTTCTTTTTAAGCTATCCAGATATTCGATTTACCGTGACTCATAATGATAAGGAAATATTTGACTTGTCGGCAGGAGCATTAGATGAACGATTGATGCAGGTTCTGGGAAAAGACCTGTATGAGGGAATGGTTTTTGTTCAGGAGCGGCTCGATCAAATCGAACTCGAAGGGTACATTTGCCGACCGGATCAGGCTCGGGGAAATAACGAAAATCAATTCATTTTTTTAAACCGACGGGCTATCCAAAACCGCAGTCTTAACCACGCCGTCGTTCAAGGTTATGGCAATTTGATCGAACGCGCCCAATACCCTCAATTTGTCCTTTTTTTACGCATTCCACCCACCTTAATTGACATCAATGTGCATCCGACCAAGATGGAGGTTCGCTTTTCGAATGAACGCGTCATTTACCAGCTATTCCTCTCGGCCGTCCGCAATTCCATCCAATCGGAAAGAGGCATTCCTCAATTTTCTTTCTCAGAAGTTGAGAAAAACTGGAGCGAAATGAAGGATCAGTTCAGAAAACCTTCATCGGCGGCATTCAATTCTTCAATAGATTTTGATCCGGATAAAAATCAATTGACCATCGGATATTCCACCACTACGGGCTCCCGGATGGCAAAAGGTGATCAAGATGAAGCCATTGCTGCTGCCACCAGTGAAACAACTGAACAACCGCGATTATGGCAAATACACCAGCGGTACATCTGTTCACAGGTAAAAAGCGGATTGGTAATTATCGATCAGCATGTGGCTCACGAACGGGTATTATATGAAAAATTTTTAGGATATCTCAATCAGAAAAAAAGAGTTCCTTCTCAGAAATTACTCTTTCCCCAGAACTTAGAACTGGCTTTAGAAGATTATCTCATTTATAGTGAAATCAAAAACCTGCTTTATGAGATTGGCTTTCTAATCACTGACTTAAGCGCTCGAACTGTGCTGATCGAGGCTATTCCGGCTGATGTTAAAGTTGGATACGAAGCAAAAATTCTTCTGGAAATAATTGATTACTATCGGGAAAATCAGTCTGGTCAATATTCTGCTCACCAGAAAATCGCTGCGGCTATTGCCTGCAAGAATGCGATCAAATCTGGCGAGAAATTAACCCAGATCCAAATGGCCTCATTGGTTGATCAACTATTTGCCACCAAAGAACCTTATTTTTGCCCCCATGGCCGACCGGTTATTGTCACTTTAAGTCTGGAGGAGATTGATAAAAAGTTCAAGCGAATGTAAAGATGGGAAAAAACCAAAAAAAGGTGGTGATTCTGGTGGTAGGTCCAACCGCAGCAGGGAAAAGCGAATTAAGCCTGAATTTATGTCAGGAAATCCCTGCAGAAATTGTTTCCGCCGATTCTCGACAGATATACAAATATATGGACATTGGCACAGCGAAACCCTCCAGAGAAATTCTGAATAACATTCCCCATCATTTTATTGACATACTGGAACCAGACGAATATTATAGTGCCGGCCAATTTGGCCTTCAGGCACGGGAGGTGATCGACCATATTTTCGCCCGGGATAAAATACCTTTAGTGGTAGGAGGTTCGGGTCTTTACATTAAGGCATTGTTAGAGGGCTTTTTTATTGGTGACAGCATTGATTTGAAAATTCGAGAATCGTTGCGTCAACGATTGATAAGAGAAGGATCAGAAGCCTTGCACAGCAATCTGCTGAAAGTTGATCCGCAAAGTGCCAGTCAAATTCATCCAAATGATAGCCAGCGAATTCTGCGCGCTCTGGAAGTCTATCTTTCCACAGGTAAGAAATTATCCGACCTGCACCAGGCAAAAGTACCCCCTCCCGATTTCATTCCTTTGAAATTTGGAATGGTGAAGGAACGCTCTTTGTTATATCGCGATATTGACCAGCGCGTGGAGCGAATGTTCCAGATGGGATTGCTGAAAGAAGTGGTTACTATTTTGCAAATGGGTTTTGACAAAACTTTAAACAGTTTAAATACTGTCGGCTACAAGGAAGTCATTCAGTATTTAGACGGCAAAATTGATTATCAAACATGCGTGAATCTCATAAAACAGAATTCACGTCACTATGCCAAACGGCAATTAACCTGGTTCCGGGCAGATACTGAAATCAAATGGCATAAAATTGAAACTGCTGAGGACTTTAAAACCATTACCCAAAAAATTATTAAAAAATATCAGGAAACTCTAAATAGTTAGAACCGTTAATTGTTTGTCATTCAGATAAACTAAAATTCACATATGCGACAGAAAATTCATTTTGTTATCAATCCTATTTCAGGGGTCAATCGGAATCCCAAAAAGATTTGCCGATGGATTGAGGAAATATTCAAAAATACTGAACATCAGTATAAAATTGAAATCACCCGTCCACCGGGAGATGGAACCTTATTCGCCCGAAAAGCAGTAGATGAGCAATATGACATGGTTGTGGTAGTCGGGGGAGATGGTACGATTAATGAAGTGGGCCGGGGATTATGTGGTACGGAAACCGCTTTAGCAGTTATCCCCTCCGGCTCCGGGAACGGCTTTGCCCGTAATTTTAAAATTCCTCTCAATCAATACCAGGCGATCAAACTTTTATTACATCCCAAAATTGTAACCATTGATGCCGGTAAAATTAACGACCATCATTTCTTCAATGTGGCTGGTTTTGGATTAGACGCCAATATTTGCCAGCATTTCGAAGCCTTTGGCATCCGGGGTCCACTGCCCTATTTTCTGGTCGGCACCCGCGCCTTTATCGATTATAAACCCGATCCAGTTCAGATCAAACTGGATGATAAAGAATTTGAATTTACACCGCTGGTGGTTAGCATCGCCAACTCCCCCGAATATGGTAACGGAGCGATTATTGCCCCGGCTGCCCGTCCGGATGATGGCTATCTGGACGTGGCCATTCTGGATCATATACCGTTGTGGAAAGCTGCTTCAAACTTACATCGGCTTTTTAACGGAACCATCGATCATTTTTCAGCTTTTCACACCTTCCGGGTAAAAACAGTGGAAATCAAGCGCCCGGCACCAGGCGCCATCCATACCGATGGAAATCCCCACCAGGAAATACCTGAACTCACCGTCAGTGTCATTCCCAACTCGATCAAAGTAGTCACCGGACCGACCTTCACTTTGACCGGTCAGGATCCAGAAAAAAGCATCAAAGAAAACAAGGACTAACCGTTATAAATTTTCTAATTCGTACTTCTCAAAGATAGTAAACAGCTTTACCAGTCCTTCCTTTAAACCTTTCTGCCATCGAACTTTTTGCTGACGGAAATTATCAATCGTTTCTGCATCACAATAATCAACCAGCTGTTTCAGTAGAATGAGTGGTACCGAACGCCGGTGAGCTATCCGGAGAAGATGATATCCTTCCATATCCACTAATTGACAACTGGTGTGTAGAAATAGCTCATCTCTTACCTCTGGTACTTCAATTACCGAATCGGGAGTTAAAAGAGAGCTGGTTGGAAAACGAGACTGCAGGATATCATACAGGTTGGGAGCCATAGCAGAAAGTGAAAGAAGCGGTTGATGGAGGGTTCTTACCTGATTCACTAAAAAGTTTTGAAACAAAGGAAGAGATCGGTCAAGTCCGCCACAGATACCATAATTGATCAGGAGAGAAGGATGTAACTCTCCCAGTAAATTTTCTAACTGGTCAGATTTTTTTTCGATATCCGTTCCGGCAACTGCTAAAAAAACGGGGTGATTCAATATTCGAAATAACGTAATTCTGTATATTTTCTTCATTGGCCGGAAAGGATAAATGTGATGTAATACTTCTGCTTCGCCCGGAAAAGCAATCACGAAAAGTAAAGGTAATAATCTCTGGTTCATATCAGGGAAAGTGGGTGTCGATTTTCGCATGACCTGTACCTAATTGAAAAATATCTGGTTATTTGCAAATTTTCTTTTAATTTTAAGAACAGGCAAATAAAAATAAAATTTGACGAACGTGGATGGATTAAAAAATGAAAATTCGGATTTACCGCAAAGATAAGTCAATACCTCTTCCCCAGCGTCAGACTCCCCGATCAATAGGCCTGGATGTTTATGCCGCCGAATCGGTTGAACTGTGGCCAGGAAAGCCGGCACTGGTCCCCACCGGTTTAATCATTGAATCTCCGGCCGGTTATTTCTTTAAAATTTTTATTCGCAGTGGTTTTGCTCTGAAAAATGGTCTGAGTTTAATCAATGATGTGGGAATTATTGATGAAGACTACTGTGGACCTGCGGATGAAGTAAAGATTGGTCTGATCCGCCATTATAATCCATCTGATCCCCACCTGCATGAGCCACTGATTATAACCAAAGGTACCCGCATTGCCCAGATCATCTTTGAAAAAAATGATTTACCGCATATTGAATGGGAAGAGCAGGATAGAATTGATTTTGCCGGAAGATCAAGGGGTGGATTTGGTTCTACCGGGGCGAAATAACCTGCCTGGGGTGCAAACTACAACGTCCCGCTGATGCCCAGCCGGTTTTGACTACCCAGATCTCCAAAATTAGAATAGGCATAATCAAATTTGAATTGCCCCCAATAAATCCCCAATCCCATTGAGAATCCGCTGAACACCCGTCGGCCAATCGGTTTTACATCCTGATTAATTTGATTTTGATACCCTAATCGCAATTTAACAATATCACTAATATCGAACTCACCACCTATTCCGAATTTCTTTAGAAAATCCGTTAAATGGTCTTCACTGATGGCTATATCCTGAAAACCGGCGGTAAAAAGTAACGGCAGGTGCTCTAATTTTTTCGCCCCCCCGATCTGGAAAACAAAAGGTAATTTTTCTTTCTTGCTGGTATAGTTATCCAGCGTTGTTCCTAAATTCGCCAGAGAGACACCAATAGTAAAATCTTTCATCCCCCTGACGGAATAAATAATACCTGCATCAAAAGTGAAAGCGGAAGCAGTATAATTATCTAATGAAGAAAACAAATATTTAACGGCCACTCCATAATCGAAACCCAGACCTAAGGTCTGACTGTATCCTGCAGAAAGAGCGAACTCCGAAGCACCAAAGGTTCTCCCTGTTTTCTCTCCAAATTCATCGGTTTCATTAAAGGAGCCATAATTAAAATAAATCAGGTTTCCATAAAAATTTCCCCAGTTTCGGTAAGGCTGGGCATAGGTTAAATAGCCGGCTTTAAAGTCCAGCAGGTGATCGGTAAAATGAATCCCCCACAACCGGGAAGTATTCCCTGACAAAGCAGCCGGATTGTACAGAGTCGCCTGAACATCCGATTTAATGGCCATCATATTTCCACCCATAGCGGCTCCGCGCGGACTATACTGACTGCGTATGAACTCAAAACTGGTTGTTCCTGCCGACTGCGGATAAACAGTCATTATTCCCACACCAAGACTGATAATCAACCAATATGTTAAAATTTTCATCCGTTTCCTCGATTTTTTTAATAATGATTGAATAAGACCAACCTACTTTTCCTCTATACAAAATTTATATATTTTTGAGCAGTAGTGTTTGATACTTTTTCCAGAACTGTTCTCCTTTGCTCATCAAGTAGTTCTCAAAATTAACAGTTTCGACATGCGGTATAGTCCGCTCCAGAAATCGTTCGGCAATTTCCTGAAATTTATAAGGCATATCACTAAGATAAAAATAATTTTTTGGTATGTGTTCTTCATCTGCCATCAAATTGTTCTCTTTCAAGATTTTTTCTACTGCCCCGGCAGTTTCAACTCCACTGTCTATCAGGTGAACTCCTGGTCCCAACGTCTTTTGAATCGCGTTCTTTAACAAAGGGTAATGGGTACATCCTAAAATCAAGGTATCAATTTTATTCAGCTGTAATCCGTGTAGATACCGTTTCGCAATCATATACGTGGCTTCGTCCTCCGTCCATCCTTCCTCCACCAGCGGAACAAACAGAGGGCAGGCTTGAGGAAAAACTTGGACACCAGGAGCTAAAGCCTGAAGCTCCTTGATGTAACTATTGCTTCGAATAGTAGCAACTGTTCCGATCACTCCAATCCTGCCATTTTTAGAGCAGCCTACCGCCGCTCGTGCACCAGGCTCAATCACACCAATCACCGGCACCGGTAGAATCTTCCTCAGTAATCCTACCGCAACTGACGAGGCGGTATTGCAGGCGACCACCACTATTTTTACCTTTTTGTCCAATAAAAAAAAGGAATCTTCCAGAGCAAATCTCTTCACGGTTTCCTCTGATTTATTCCCGTAGGGGATACGAGCGGTATCTCCAAAATAGATGATACTCTCCCAGGGTAATCTTTTTAGAAGTTGTTTCACAACCGTTAAACCACCTACTCCCGAATCGAAAACGCCGATCGGTCGATTGTCCACAACAGTTGATGAAGGAGATTTCATATTTTATCAATTGATTTTTTTCAACATATTTTATCAACAGCTCATCATTTAAACTCTATATGGTGCTTTCAAAATCCCTTTTATATCGCTTTAATCCTTCCAGAATTCCTTCTGCAATTTTAAATTGATAGGCAGCCGTTTTTAAAATCTTTAAATCATAGGCATTGGAAAGAAAACCGGTTTCAATAAGAATATTCGGCATGGTGGCGCCCACCATTACCCAGAAAGGACCCTGTTTCACCCCCCGACCTTTGAAATCGATGCCCTGCATTTTTTTATCAATCTCCTGGTGAACCAGAGAAGCCAGATATTCGCTTTGCCGCGAGAACGCATTTTGAGCCATGGTCGCTAAAATTTGGTTGATTCCTTTATATTCATTCCGAGTTTGAGAATCTTCAAAATTAATAACCGAATTTTCTTTCAGCACGACATCTCTGGCCATGTCACCTTTTTCCGGACCAAGAATGTACGTCTCAAAGCCGCTGGCGCGTTTATTATCATTCGAGTTGGCATGGATACTGATAAAAAGTTTTCCGTTGTTCTCATTGGCAATTCTGGTCCGCTGCTGCAATGGAACAAAGTAATCATTATTCCTGGTATATATCACCTTAACCTCTGGCATCTCTTTGTTGATCAGCTGACCCAACTTCAGGGCGATAGCCAGAACGATATCCTTTTCTTTGGTTTTGTCTTTACCGATAGTTCCTGGATCCTTACCACCGTGGCCGGGATCGATGACAATTTTATCAATTAACCATTTGCGACGCTCTTCCTCTAACTGATTTTTCACCTCATCGGATGGTTCAGTTTCCTCGAACGAACTGTCCTCCTCCGCCAGCTGGTCTTCAGAAATCTCTTCTTTGCTTCTTAAAATTACTAAAATTTCATTATTTTCGGGTTGAAATACAATCTCACGGCTCAAAGGCTCTTTCTTAAGCAAAAAAGCAACACTGGCCAACTCTGCAAATTGAAAAGTTTTTATTTTGCTGACCAACCCTGCTGGCTTCGATTGGTTGATCCGCTCCGAATCGATCTTTCCACCATACAAATCCACATGCAACCAGCCATAACGAATATCAGTAGTCACTTCGCCGGCTTTAAACTCTCTCAGCGTTTTAAATCGCAGAACCGTTCCATTCTCCCGCGGAGAGATAATAACGTCGGTAATATTAAACTGACTGGAACTCAGGTCAAGCAGCTGCTGGTTCTGATCATAGAGAATTCCCAGGCGGGTATAACGCTGTACCAAGGGAAAGAAATATCTGGAAGGGACATAAATTTCATTATTCAGCCACAGCGCAGAAGCTGGCATTTGATAAACTTCTTCATCAATAAGCACGAATGCATTGTTGGCCGTGACCACTACTTTATTTTGTGGTAGATATAATACTATCTTTTTCTTGTTCTCATTGAAGTAGGTTTGAAATTGAAACAGGTCCGCCAGTTGTTTGGTTGATATATGGGCAAGCTGGTTCTTCCAGATGATGGGAAGTGTTCCAATCACTTTTCCTTCTCTCTGAATGGTTAGTTCAGAGAGTTCTTTCCCGGATGCAGGCAAAATATTTTGCATCATTTGACCAAATGCCTGCTCGATCTCCAAAAAGAGAAATCCAACGAGCGGAATATTTTTTAAGAACAAACGTCTTTTCATTTCTGTTTACATTAAAGTTTACAAAAAATAACACATTATCTTATAATTTTCAACTTGATTGAAAAAGGATAAAAATGTAACACCCGGATATCCAAAAGAATAATCACTCTTTGTGAATTATAACTAATCTACTTCACATAGAATTACCAATCATAGTTTTAAGTTCCACCGATGAAAATATAAAAATGAATTCTATTAAGGTGGCTTTAGTATCAGGATGACGATAGAATTGAATAATCGAAGAGTGCAAACCCATCATGTTTTCAGACTTAGTTTTACTCTACCTTTCTCCAGCTCCACTCCAATGACTTTTACCGTGACGATATCCCCTACTGAAACCACCTGATGAGGATCCTTCACATATTTTGGACCCATCTCACTGACATGAATCAAACCATCTCGTTTGATACCAATGTCAACAAAGGCACCAAAATCAACTACATTTCGCACCGTGCCCTGTAGAATCATTCCCTCATGTAAATCTTCTATTTTAAGAACATCGGTTCTCAGCAGAGGTTGAGGCATTTCCTCCCGCGGATCTCTCCCTGGTTTTTCCAGATTAATCAGGATATCTTCTAAAGTGGGTTCTCCTACTTCCAGCTCTTGAGCCAGGTTCTTCAGATCAACATGCATCAATTCTATTTTCTGCATGATTGATTTCCACTCAGTCGGCCGATCATATATCTCAAACCTTTCTAATAATTTTCGAGTCACTGCATAGGATTCAGGATGAATGGAAGTATTATCAAGTAAATTATCCCCGTCCGGGATCCGCAGAAATCCAGCCGCTTGCTGAAAAACTTTTTCACCGATACCTTCCACTTCTTTAAATTCCTGTCGATTGCGAAAAGGCCCGTGCTGGTCGCGATACGCCACAATATTTTCAGCGGTGCGGGAGGTCAGACCAGAGATATAACGTAATAAACTGGATGAGGCGGTATTCACATTTACTCCCACTAAATTCACCGCACTCTCTACGACGGCCTTCAGGGCTTCTTCCAGTTTGTTCTGATTCACATCATGTTGATAGAGTCCTACTCCGATACTCTGAGGATCAATTTTTACCAGTTCGGCCAGGGGATCCAAAACACGCCGTGCAATGGAAATATTTCCGCGCATACTGGCCTCAAGATTCGGAAATTCCTGTTGAGCAATCCGTGAAGCTGAGTATACTGAAGCACCTGCTTCGTTAACGATGATATACGAAATCGGTTTAGGGCTATTGGCTTTTAGATCAGAAATCAGATCGGCAATTAACAATTCCGTTTCACGGGAGGCAGTTCCATTGCCGATGGCGATGATCTCGACTCCCCACCTGTCAATCAATTTTCTTAAGACAGTTTTTGATTCGAAAATTTCATTTTGGGGAGGATGGGGGAAAATGGTGGCTCCTTCCAGATATCGGCCTGTCTCGTCTATCACTGCCAGCTTACAACCGGTGCGAAATCCCGGATCGATTCCCATAATTTTTTTACCCTTTAAGGGAGGCTGTAATAAAAGCTGTCGCAGATTTCTGGCAAAAACCTGGATGGCATGCGCTTCCGCTTTTTCAGTAAGTTCATTTCGAATTTCTCTCTCAATGCTGGGGAAAATCAGTCTCCGGTAAGCCTCACGGATGGTTCTGGTTAAAAGAGGAAAAAAAATGCAGTTCTGGTTTCGAATATAAGATCTGGAGATAACCTCCAGTATCCACTTTTCATCGATTGCAATACTCACTCCTAAATAATTTTCTCTTTCTCCACGATTTATAGCCAGAATCTGATGCGGCAATACACTTTTCATCGGCAAACGGAATTTATAATACAGATCGTACTCGGACGATTTCTCAGGATTTTTGGCTTCGCTCACCAGCCGACCATTCTGTCGCATATATTCACGAATTGTCTGGCGAACATTTGCATCATCCGAAATGATTTCAGCGATGATATCCGAGGCTCCCTGTAATGCTTCCTGAGGAGTATTCACTCCTTTTTCAGGATGAACAAAGGGACCGGCGAATTCTTCCGGCACCCCGGAGATAATTTCTTGTTTTAAGATCATCCGGGCTAGCGGTTCCAGCCCCTTTTCTCTGGCCTGGGTTGCCCGGGTGCGCTTTTTAGGACGATAAGGGAGATAGAGATCTTCTACTTCCTGCAACTTGAGCGCTTCATTTATTCGGGACTCTAACTCTGGGGTCAATTTGCCCTGTTCGGCAATGGAATGCAGAATGGTCTTTTTTCTATCCTGTAAATTCCGTAAGTATCGGATTCGTTCCTCAATTGCTCGGATTTCTTCTTCAGTTAACTTCCCGGTGGCCTCCTTGCGATACCGAGCAATAAAAGGTACGGTATTCCCGGAATCCAGTAACTCAACAGTATTGGCGATCTGAGCTGCTCTTAAACCCAAATCTCTGGCAATAATCTGATAAAAATCCTGCTCGGTCATTTCCTCAAAATAAAATTTTATAAAAATGCATCCTTAATCGGTGCGGTGAATCATCTGATGATCGCATTTGAGCAGACAGCTCTTCCCTTTCTCATCCATTACTTCCACGACCACAGTTACCTCTACACCTGGTCCCCATTTGGGACCATGGGCGGCCATTTTTTCTAAACGGCTTCGCGGCTCACCAGATTCCCCTGTTCCCACTGATTCCAATGAACTTGACCATAGCTCTTTTTGAAAAATCACCCAGATTCTGCGGGCATCAATATTGGGAGGCAACAAATCTGAATTAGCGGGTAACAGAGAAATCACCGCCCGCATGGACTTCCCATCCGGCGGCGAAACTGGCATGAAATCTCTCCAGAGATAAGTCTCGAGGACTATCTTAATACCATCAACCGTAACGGTATCCGGAGCAGCCATTAATTCTTGTAAAGTCAAATCCTGGCTTTTCTTTCCACTGCCATATCCGGAACACTGAAACTGACTGAACAAAAAGCAAACGAGCAAAAACAATTGGTAGCCCATTGACTTTCCTTATAAATAAACTTTTTTTAAAAAATGTATTTTACATTTGCGATAAAATAAAGTTAAAAATTTCTATTTTTCTGCACACTCCATTCAGTGTAAAGAAAAAAAATCATTGACCCGTCAATTAATGCATTTTAATATACGACAGTTTTACCATTTATTTTTAGTGTTTATTTATCGAAAACTTAGCCGATAATATTTTCTACTAAAAAGATTCAGGTGTGGATGATATGAAAAAGTATCTCTTTTCAATCATACTGGCAGTGCTGATTTTGAATCAGAAAATCGCCCGGCTGGAGATACCCATCCCCGAACAAGACCTCTCCAATCGCATCCACACTCTGATCAGCATGAAAAAAGCCGTCACTATCGATTCTTTTTTCACCAACCGCTTTAATCATAAACTCTTTAATGGCACAGTATTGGTTGCCGAAAAAGGCCGCATTCTCTATGAAAAAGCATTTGGCTATGCCAATTTCAAAAGCAAAGATTCCCTGCGGCTGAACTCTATTTTCCAATTGGCGTCCGTATCCAAACCTTTAACTTCCTGCGCCATCCTGATGCTCTTCGAGCAAGGATTACTGCAATTAGATGACGATCTGCAAAAATATTTCCCCGACTTTCCGTATGAGGGCGTAACCATTCGCATGCTATTGACTCACCGCTCCGGTTTACCAGATTACATGTATTTCTCCCACTATTTGTGGAAAGATAAAAGCATTCCTCTTACAAATCAGGATGTTCTGGATTTAATGATTTTTTATAAACCAGGGCGCTATTATCTCCCAGACCGTCGATATAACTATAGTAATACGAACTATTGTCTTTTAGCATTAATTATTGAAAAGGTATCAGGAAAATCGTATGCTCAATTTATGAAAGAACATATTTTCCAACCTCTGGGCATGCGGGATACCTACGTTCTGGACTATAATGATCTGGCACAGCCCGACCTGGATCAGCTCGCTATCGGGTATGACCGGTTCCGGCGTCCCGCTGAAAACAGCTATCTGAATGGAGTGGTAGGCGATAAAGGAATTTTTTCTACCGTTGAAGATTTATTCCGTTGGGATCAAGCGCTATATCATGGAGAACTGGTTAGTCCGGCCACCCTGGAAAAAGCATTCGAACCTGCCCATCGTGATTTGCGGGATAATGATAATTATGGTTTTGGCTGGAGAATAAATGTAAACCATGGCAACAAAATCATCTATCACTCTGGATGGTGGAAAGGCTATAAAACCTACTTCATCCGCAAAATCGAAGAGAAAAAGACAATCATCATCTTAACCAACACTGCCATGCATAATTTCCTAAATATTAAAAAACTTAGCGAACTGATATAGTCGGCCCTACTCACCGCCTCAATTAAAATCTGATAAAAATTATTTTTATTTATCCGCTGCAGGTTTTTTAAACGGTTTTATTCAAATAAAATCTATTGATAAATATGGTTCATCCTATTAATGCGTACCTGGACTTATGAATACTATAAATTTTCAAG
>CAYMXZ010000039.1:0-20377 GCA_964394475.1 uncultured Caldithrix sp.
AATCGCGGGTGAGACTCAAGAATCTGCGAAGATCCAGGCAAAGATGGCATTTTGAAAAGTATCCCCGTGATGGAGCCTTATATCCGAGCTGACAGGCAAATTCATAAAAACCATAAAAGTCATTTTCAACAATGAAGCGTAAAATGGGATAGTCCTCCAGCTCAATTCCCTTATCGATTAACAAATTCAGATGGCGCGCATCTCCCAGGGAAATTCCACCACAAAATCCAGGCAGGTAGTTTCCATAGTTATCCACATGATTATGCCAGCGGCGAAGAAAAGGTGGATCACAGGACTGATAAAAAAAATAACTGGCCGGATGAGATTCAAAAAATTGGTTAGATACATTTCCCATTCGATAGACGGCCCGCCCCATCATAAAAAATTCGGTTCGCATCAAGAAATTCAGACTTCCCTCCAATTGCAAATATTGATCAAGTGATAAACGGCCTTTAATACCGGCGTCCGAAAAATGTTGCCAGAATTCCAACTGATAGACCATGGTATTCGATTCAAAAATCTCCAAACTAATTTCCACGCAACGCCTGGTTCGCTCAAACGGTACATACTCCAGATAAAAAGGGTTAACTGAAATCATGATTCCATTCAGTCCCAATGATTTCAGAATCTGCAATTTACTTCGGGTCTGCTGATCGTTCAGCGCCCAGAAACAATTTGTTTCCACAAAGAGTGATGGGATATGCAGTTCCCTGGCCAGCTCTACCGCCCTGCACAGTAAAGGAAAATTTAAAAACGGTTCACCTCCAGTAAAATGTAAACCATGGCTCAGACCGACACTCTGCGGTCCAAATGGTGCCGGTTCAATGGTCCGGGACAGTTGCTTTAGAATCAATCGTAAATCCGGTTCTGAAATCCAATCGGCTTTCCAGGAAGGTGAACAACCGTACATACAATGCCGGCAGGCGGCATTGCACTTGTAGGAGAGAAACAGACCGACGGAAATCGGAGCTGGAATCGATATTCTCATATTTAAATTTACACTTTTTAACCGGTCCTTTACTATTGCTTTTTACATTAACCGGAGGCTTGTTTTACAAGATTTATTCCCACTTTAATTCTTTAAAAGCAGATGATATATTTAATGTCGATTAAAGAGGGATAGTAGAGATGCGAATTATTTTTTTGAGTTCTGCACTGTTTTTCATTACTGGATTTTTCTTTTCCTCCATGCTGGCCGATGAAAAGAAAGAGTTACATCCACCGACTACAGTGGATTCAGTTGATCTGTCTCGTTATGCTGGAAAGTGGTATGAAATTGCCAAAATTCCCAATCGCTTTCAGAAAAAATGCGCCCGGAATGTCACCGCCACTTATCGGCTTCTCGCCAATGGAGAAATTGAAGTGATCAACCGCTGTATTCAAGCGGACGGGAAGGTTGAGGATATTACCGGTGTGGCAAAGGTGGTGGATCGAAAAACCAATGCCAGATTAAAAGTGAGTTTTTTCCGTCCTTTAGGAATCTCCCTTTTCTGGGGAGATTACTGGATCATCGGTTTGGGGCAGGATTATGAATATGCCCTTATTGGTACACCTGATCGCAAATACGGTTGGATACTGGCCCGGCAGCCATCCTTAGACCAATCCCAACTGGATGAAATTTATAATCAGCTTCGCCGTCAGGGATACCAGCCTGACAGTTTCAAAATGACACCGCAGGATAATTAAACTCAATTTTCCACTGAGTGAAAATTATACCTTACCAGATCGATACTCTCTGGTCTGGTGGGAGATACATTTTATCACTCTCCACCACTGCAAAAGCCTGGTAAAATTCCGGCATATTAACCAGCGGCCCGATGACCCGATAATGACTGGGAGAATGGGGGTCAGTTACCAGTCGCTGGCGCAATTCTTCATCGCGGTATTTTCGGCGCCAGATTTGTGACCAGCCCAGAAAGAAACGTTGCTCGCCACTCCAACCATCGATTACGGGTGCCGGCCTGCCCTCCAGCGATAATTTATAGGCATGATAAGCTATAGTCAAACCACCCAGATCTGCAATATTTTCACCCAGGGTGAGTTCTCCATTTATTCGAAAAGTGTCGATGGGAGTATATTTATTAAATTGGGCCACTAACATCTGAGCGCGCTCCTGGAATTTCTTTTCATCTTCAGCTGTCCACCAGTTACGCAGATTCCCCTCACCATCAGATTTACGACCCTGATCATCAAATCCATGAGTCATTTCATGACCAATTACCGCACCAATCGCTCCATAATTCACTGCCTCGTCAGCCTGCAGATTAAAGAAAGGTGGTTGTAAAATGGCCGCCGGGAATACAATTTCATTCATATTGGGATTATAATAGGCATTTACAGTTTGGGGAGTCATAAACCACTCCTCCCGGTCGATGGGTTTGCCTAATTTCGATACTTCTCGCTGGAATTCAGCTGTTTTGGCATTCCAATAGTTCTGAACCAACTGATCTTTTTTAATCACCACATTAGAATAATCTTTCCATTTATCAGGATAACCAATTTTTGCCCGAAATTTAGACAGCTTGAATAATGCTTCTTCTTTGGTAGCTTCACTCATCCAGTCCAGGTGCTTGATTCTTTCGGCATAAGCCCGGCGTAAGTTTTCTACCAGCTCGACCATTCGCTTTTTCGCTTCCGGTTTGAAATGTTTTTGTACGTAAAGTTTACCAACAGCTTCACCCAGGATATCATTAATTACAGACACAGCTCTTTTCCAGCGCGGACTTAATTCCTCAATTCCACTAAGCACTCTCTGGTGAAAATCAAAATGCAAATCGACAAACGCTTTCGTCAGCAGAGGTGCAGTGTCATCCAGCAATTTATAGGTGAGGTATAATTTCCAATCAGCTAAAGAAAAATCTTTATAAACCTGATTAAATTGTGTGAAAAAGCTGGGTTGATTGACAATAACTTCCGGTAATTCAACGATCCCAACCCGCTGAAAAAAAGTGTCCCAGGAAAAGTCGGGAGTTAACTGATCCAGCTGGTGACGTTGGTATTTATTGTAGGTCTTATCGCGGTCTCGATTTTCCACTCTTGTCCAGTGGCCTTTCGCCAGCGATTCTTCCATCTTTAGAATTCTCTCTGCGGCGTTCACATCATCCGTCGCGCCACTTAGCTTCATCAAATCGGCGATATATGCACGATACTTTTCACGGATTTCCTGAAATTTTTGATCATTTTTAAAATAATAATCCCTATCCGGCAGCCCTAATCCTGACTGATACAGATACACTGTATACTGGGTCGAATTTTTCAAATCCTGATCAATGTATAATAAAAAAGGAATTTCAATATATTTCTGGCAAAAATCACCCAGCACGGCAGTGAGTTCGTCGCGGTTAGTGATTCTGTTAATTTTTTGCAGATCATTTTCCAGTGGCTGTAAACCTAATTCTTCGATGGTGGCCGTATCCAGGAAACTCAAATAAAAATCACCCACCTGCTGACTTTCGGTTCCATCTGTTTTTACCTTTGAATAGGCAGCTTCTTCAATAATTGCCTTCAGATTTTTTTCACTTTGTTCAAAAAGCTCTGTGAAGGCGCCATAATTCGATTTGTCGGCTGGTATCTCCGTCTTCGCCAGCCACTGTCCATTCACATAATAATACAAATCATCCTGCGGACGAACGGACGGATCCATATTGGATAGCTCTATTCCGGATTGGGGAGACTGCGCACAATTCACCAGAAAAAGAAACACCAACAAGCTAGTTGCCAAAAAACGCATCATTGATTTTATCCTCCAAAAGTTTAATCGTGAAAAATATACCTGGATTTAAAAATAGAGTTGCCAGAATTTTTAAAATTATCTCATAAATTCAAAAAAATGATTATTCATAACAGGATGATCAGCCCTACTTCTTTTGTTTTCTTAAATCAATAGCTGCAAAACATTTAGCCGACTGACGCAGGACTTCAAAATAAACAAAGTCCGGTGGGGAATCCCGAAGCGCGGAATAGATAGTTTTAAATTCCTGCATATTCTCAATGTGTTGTTGATTAATGGTGCGAATCACATCTCCGGCTTTTAGTCCGGCTTTCTCAGCCCATTCTCCATTTTTCACAGCTGAGATGTAAACTCCCGAGTAATCTTTTAACAATTGATTTTGAAAGATTTGTCGGGTGATGGCCTTTACCACCATACCCCACTCTTCACATTCAAATTCTGGCACATATTCAAAGGGTTCGTATTGGGGAACGAGCTCAATTTTCTTTGTTTTACCTTCACGCCAGATTTCCACCACCGCGAGATGCTGGTGCGGTAAATCGGCAATTATTTTTCTGATAGCTGGCAAATCTTCTTCAAAATTTGCCTGAATGGATATTTTATTAATCGATAAAATGACATCACCGGGACGGATATCCGCTTTTAAAGCCGGTGAAAGGGGATCGATGCTGGCCACTAATGCACCCTGTAAATCGGGTTTTTGTAGATAGTCGCGTAATAGTTTTATTGGCTGTAATTCCAGACCAAGCCAGCTGCGTCGGATAGTACTGCCCTGTAAAAGTTTTTCTGCCACTTCATGCGCCAGATTAATGGGGATGGCAAAACCCAGATTCTCAGCCAGAAAAACTCCCCGGGCATTAATCCCCACTACTTCTCCCTTTAAATTGATGAGTGGACCGCCGCTATTCCCTGGATTAATAGCGGCATCTGTTTGAATCCATAAATTATAGGGAGAAGTCATAGAACCTTCATTGGCAAAATAGCGATCTATCGAACTAATGACACCCAGACTGACCGAGCGCGAAAGACCCAGGGGACTTCCCAGAGCCAGAACAATCTGGCCGACCTCCACACTATCGGAATTTCCTAATTGAACAAAGGGTAAAGGTTCATTTTCCCCCTCCTTTAGATCTAATTTTATAACCGCCACATCAGTGGATGGATCGCTGCCAATAAATTGTGCCGCATACTTCTTCTTGTTAGATAGGGTACAGGTTAACTTTTCTGCATTTTCAACCACATGATGATTGGTAAGAACATATCCGTCCGAAGAAAAAATAAAACCACTACCAGTCACCAGCGTATGACGTTGCTCCCCGGTGGAAAACACTTTGCGAACCGGTTCGATATGAACCAGGGAAGGCATCACTTTATCCCGTGCTTTATAAATCTGCGATTGCAGAACAGTTGTGGAATCCCCCCAAAGCCTGTTCATGACTACCAGTACGATGGCCAAAACAGGGATTGATATTTTTCTCATCAATTTCATGTTTTTTGAATTCCTCTAGTGTAAATTATATTTAGCTATTTACTATAAAACGAAAGGTTTATTTTTCAAAACGGAATATATCATTCATCATAAAAAAACGCCATCGCTTGAATTTCTTAGCCACCACCATCTACACAACATGAAAGATACAAATGAAATCTCTTGAAAACTCACAAGTAAAAGTTTTTTTGAAAAAGGGACGGGAAAAATCAGTGAAGAATTTTCATCCCTGGATTTTTAGTGGAGCAATTGAGTACATCACAGGTAACTTTTCAGATGGGGATATTGTTACTGTTTTTTCAGCCGAAGGAAATTTTCTGGCCAGGGGTTTTATAAATCCTTCTTCACAAATTCGAGTGAGAATACTCAGTTTTCAAGAACAAACAATCACCCCGGAATTTTTTATAAAACGGTTAAAAGACGCTTATCACTTTCGCCAACAATTTATACCTGATGGCACCACCGCCTATCGGGTAGTTCATGGGGATGGAGATTATCTGTCCGGTTTGGTGATCGATAAATATGCGGAGGTTTATGTCATTCAAATATTTTCCAGGGGAATGGAGAAACTGCGCCCATTTTTCACGGATTGGCTGGAAGAAGCCTTCAAGGCCCAAATCATCGTGGAGCGCAGTGAGAGTTTATCTTTGTCAGAGGAAGGGTTAACAGGACATAAAGAAGTATTAAAAGGGACTATTCCTGCTATTCTTTTAATAGAGGAAAACGGGATAAAATTTATCGTCGATGTTTGGGAAGGGCAAAAAACGGGGTTTTATCTGGACCAGCGGGATAATCGGCAACGTTTGGCTGAATGGTCAGCCGGAAAGTCGATCTTAAATTGTTTTAGCTATAGCGGAGGTTTCAGTGTCAGTGCTGCCTTAAAAGGAGCAACGACTACCTCAGTAGACATTAGCGGGCCGGCCATAGAATTAGCCCGGCAAAACTTCAAGATCAATAATTTAGATCCGGAAAGACATCGTTTCGTGGTCGGAAATGTCTTCGAATTTCTGAAACAGGATCAGGAGAAGTTTGAGGCGATTATTCTGGATCCACCAGCCTTCATTAAAAAGAGAGCCCAACTGACCAGCGGGGCTCGAGCGTATAAAGAAATTAATCGTTTAGCGATAAATAAACTCGTGTCAAATGGTATCTTGTTGTCCTGCAGCTGTTCCAGCCATCTGAGCTGGGATCTTTTCCAGAAGATTATTTTTTCAGCAGCCCAGGAAAGTGGAAGAAAAGTACAAATTATAGGTCGGTATGGTCAACCGCCAGATCATCCCATAAATATTTACCATCCAGAGGGGGAATATTTAAAATCTTTCTTATTGCGTGTCGTCTAACCCTCGCCAGCCGGTAAGGCAACGCCGCACGAAACTAAATATGTTCCGCAAAAGTACCGATAATCGGTTTCACCAATTTTTCGTAATCCGAATATTTCATCTTGATGACTTCTGAATGAGTGGTGGCGTTAAAACAAATTTCCTCATCTTTCGATAGATAGCTATCCACATAGGTTGGAAGATTATAAATATTTCCAAAGGGAGGCATGGCGCCGATTTCGCTCTTGGGAAAAAGTCCTTCAAATTCTTCTTCAGTTGCCAGTTCAACCTTCTTTTTGTGAGCCACCTGTTTGAAAAGATCAAGATTAATTTTGTGGGTGGCAGGCAGAACGGCCATCACATATTCATTATCCGCTTTTAAAATTACCGTTTTCGCAAAGACTTTACCCGGAATATGGCAGGCGGCTGCAATTTCCTGCGCAGTATATGCTTTGGAATGCACCATGGTCACGTACTTTACATGATGTTGATCTAAAAAATCCTTCAGGCGTTGTTTAAGAGGCATATGGTCCTCCTTCACATTATGAGTGTATTTGAACATAAATTACTCAGGAATCTTTTAAAATCAAGCTTTTTTTACGTTGAAAAACAGGAACTCCCGGGGCCAGTCTCCTCAGGCAGGATGCACCATCATATTTCGGAAAAAACTACTGTAAATGTAAAAAAATATTAATTAAATTTTCGCGCTTGTAAAAAATTATAATTATCGATTGTAACTCTACTGCCATCCGGGCGTCTAATTCACGCCAGGCTGTAAATAGAATTGTGAACCTGGAACTCTGTTAAAAAAGAATGGTATATCCGTAAGTATAAAAATCAAGCTGGAGGTATAAAAATGGCTTTATTCGCACCGAGAAAACGGAAAAGTAAGGATGAGGACGACTTTCCATATGATGACGACTTTGAAGAGGAGGACGAAGATCAGGATGAAGACGAAGACGAGGAAGAGGAAGATGAGACCGAAGAAGAATCGGCAGGAGATGAAACCGAGGACCTGAATGAACTGGAGCAAATTGAATCCAAATTAGGCAAAGGTGAAGATGTTGCGATATCGGCTTTAGAATCGAAAATACTGTCCAAATCCGAGCGAATTTATTCCTGCCCACGATGCAAGAAGATCTTCTTTAATAAAAAATGGGTGAAGGACGTTATCACCGACTTTTACACCGTTCATCCGCAATTGGCTTATTGTCCAAAATGTATAGGAAAAACCTACGAAAATTTCATCGGCAGCATTGAGATATTCGATAAAAAATTGAAAGAGCGTAAAGAACGGTTCAAACAAATTGCTCAACAGGTACAACGCGCTCTGGAAGATGCCCCTCCTTTTGAAAGTATTATTAATATGACCGAAAAAAATGGAATCTTTTTCATTTTCACCAATACCACTCGATTAGCCGTAGAGATTGGAAAAGTTATTCGGCAGGAATTTGGAGGAGGAATCCAGTACGAATGGTTTGAACGCAATCAATACTTGCGCATCAAATGGTATGACATGGTAGACAATAAAGCGTATTTTAAGGAACGATTACGCTCACTAAAGGACCGCCGCTTTGGTATGTTCTCATTTGAAGACGAAGGCTAATACTTTTCAATAAAATAAAGAGCGGTCACTTTACTTTTATTGAATTTCTTAAAGTTTGTCGCTAAAAAAATCTTCGCTTTTTTTGGTCGCTTTGTCGATTAAACGCGATTTGTATTTCCCGTGTAAACTGCTCAGCTCTTGAAACGCTTTTTCTTTATCCTCCGGTAATTTGGCAGGATGAGAAGTGAAGTAAATACGCACAAATTCTAATGCCAGTTCATTCATGTCCATTTTTTTCTCCAGATGTTTATGAATAAAAAAGTGAATTTATTTTTGATTTCCAGCATTGTTTTATCGAGTGTAACCTCCTAAATTCTCCCTACAATTATAGCAACATGATCGGGAATAGTCAAGCATAGGAACATTTCATGTCAGCGATGTGGGGTCTGATTCTTGCCGTCTTTGCCGTGTCCTGGGCATCGATTTTTATTCGTTGGTGTGGAGAAACTCCGGCGCTGGTTATTTCTTTTTACCGCATGTTCTGGAGCACATTGCTTTTTTTAGGCTACCAGCTCCTGCATCATCCCCCGGCTTTACGCTATAAAACTATCCCGAATAAAAGCAAAAAATTATTTTTTTTGGCCGGCATCCTGCTGGCTTTGCATTTCGCCACCTGGATTGCCTCCATCCAATTAACTAAAATTTCCCACTCACTCATTCTGGAATCAACTCATCCTGTATTTGCCTTGCTCTTATCACCTTTCATCCTGAAAGAGAAGGGAAGCTGGTATGCTTTCATAGCGGCTATTTTAGCCCTGTGCGGAATTATGGTCATTGCTGGACAGGATTTGTTTTCTGTGAACGGGAAATTTTTAGGCGATATGCTGGCGCTGGCCGCCGCACTTTTTGTAACCCTTTATCTACTAATTGCTCGCCACCAAAGGGAAATGATTGATTTGATTCCCTATCTCATTGCTGTTTATGCCGTGGCGGCTTTTACCCTGCTGTTTCTTATCGTTCTATTCGGTTATCCTCTGTTTCATTATCCCCTTACCATTCATTTTATGATGCTTCTCCTGGCCATGATTCCAACGGGAATTGGTCATTCATTATTGAACTGGGCTGCCAGAAAAATTCCAGTCTATAAGGTTAATTTTTCTATTCTCGGTGAACCTTTAATTGCTTCACTGCTGGCCTATCTGCTTTTTAGGGAAAAACCATACGGCTTTTTTTATCTGGGAGCTCTTCTGATCACCGCCGCTATCATTCTGGCTGTCCTTGATCAGAACCATTTCCGAAAGGTGAAACATGAATAAAGTAACCGAAAACCTGGGCATCAGAATTCAACCTTTCAATCGTCTGACTTTTCCGGTGGTACTGAACCAGATGGAAAGCTCAGGATTCGATCAATACTTTCACGTTCATATCATTGAGAACACCCATCAGCTTCATCGTTTTGTTCATGAGAGTAAAAAAGGGTTATTACTTTATTCGTTTATGACTCCTCATCTCCCTCAGATCATGAAGGAAATCGCCTGGGTGAAATCGAATAAGAATCCTGCTCTAAAAACTCTCGCCGGTGGTCCTCATAGCAATGGAGATCCGGAATCAAGTTTAAAAATTGGATTCGATTATGTGTTCAGTGGTGCGGCCGAAATGGGATTTGCCAATTTTATTGAATCCTATTTGGAAGGCAAGCTACCATCTGAACCGACGATTTTCCTTGCAAAAGAAATAGATCAACTGGATCGTAGCATGCCCATCTCGCATTTGTTTCCAATCTCTCCACCTCTGGAAATCACACGCGGCTGTTATTGGAACTGTAAATTCTGCCAGACCGCCTGTCAAAAAGCAAAACACCGATCATTGCCATCGGTGGTTGTGTATTATCAGGAATTAAAAAGGCGTGGTCATCAGCGCCGGATAAGTTTTATTTGCCCATCTGCTTTCGAATACAGTGCCACTAACGCTCGGGAATTGCAACCAGCCGCCATACAAAATTTGCTGGAGTATTGCAAAGCCAACGGAACCCGTCAGTTAGAATTCGGGATTTTCCCTTCTGAAACGCGGCCCAATACGGTAAGCGACGAATTTGTGAGATTAATCCGGCAATATTGCAGCAACAAGAAAATATGTATTGGCGGGCAAACTGGTAGTGATCGACTCCTGAAGTTGATTCGCCGTGGTCATTCTGCCGAATCTATCGAAACAGCCTGCGAGATTTCCGTTCGCCATCAGCTGCGCCCCTATGTCGATATTATCTTTGGCTTCCCTGAAGAAAATTCGTATGATCGTCAGGAAACTCTGCGGATGATCAAAAAACTCGCAACTACCTACCGGGCGCGGATTCACCTGCATTATTTCATACCACTGGCCGGCACTGATCTGGCCAATTCTCAACCCAGGCGACTGGATTACAAAACGATTGATACTCTGAATAAATTTGAGAAAGATGGAATCTGCACCGGTTGGTGGAAAAAAGGTATGCAGTTATCATTATCGCTCATCGAAATTCGCGATCGCTGGCAAAATCAGTCGGTTTCTTATCAAACAATTCACCTTCCAGCTGCTTAATTGACTCTCCGCCAATAACCTGAAAACCTTCATCCCTTGCAGTTTGGCTTGATCTTTTCAAAACAGATATAATTCTTCATGTCGCCAATCATTTCTTAATTGAAAACTACTTCTGGCCATCACACTGAATCACCAAAAAAAAGCCTTATCATCATTTTTTTTTGATCGGGTTGTAAACGCAAATCTTCCAAAGCATGACTCACACTCTGCATATCGTACCGCGCACCGATCAACTTTTTCTTTAGATTTTCAGTTGAAACTTTGAGAAATTTCATATTTGATAGTTTCAGATCGGCAATACAACCCCTTTTCATTTCAAGCTGAACAGTTATTCTTCCCGTGCGGTTAGTGATGGTATTTTGAAATGTAAAATCAGGTGATTCCCCAAAGTTCCACTCCCAGGATTGATATTTATCTTTGGACAGAGTGAAAATATCTTTCCAGTCGGTAGTAGTCGGACAATATAAGGGGATTTCCCCCTGTTCAGCGAAAACGGATTTTATAAGCAAACGGATAAAAGATTCCATATTCAGTGGTTGATTCATCAATTGAGAAATATTAACAATGTTACTTCGAACGGATTTGATGGCCCGGGATTGTATAGCGCCTGACCGGTGATGGAGCAAAGAGTGAATTCTCTCCAAATCAGCTGAATATAATAAGGTACCATGACTTAACATGCGATCCTTACTGGTAAATTGGGCATTTCCGGAAATTTTCTTTTGGTTCACAATTATATCATTGCGACCATTCAATTCGGCTTTTACTCCCAGGGAATGAAGAACCTTTAAAATAGGAGCATTGAAATATCGATAATTGTTGAACTTGTGCCTTTCATATCGGGTGATAAAACTAAAGTTTACATTTCCTTCATCATGATAGACTGTTCCGCCTCCCGAAATTCGCCGAACTACTGGTAGGTTGAACTGAATACATAGGGGATAATTTACTTCCTCAAAAATATTCTGATGTCTTCCAACCACCACACAGGGTTGATTTACATAGACTAAAAAATAATCATGACTGAGATCGAGGTGACGCATCAGATATTCTTCTAAAGCAAGATTGATGGCTGGATCGCGATAGTAAGGATGGTCTATAAGATAGAGCATTTCAATCTTATTTTTTTTCATTTATTAGTATATCTGTCAACTTCCGACTGGCCAATCAGGCCAAATTGATTATTTACGACCTCTGACCAATAAAATAATAGGATATTCTGGGCAAAAACTCAAATAAAATTTCTATTGCAGACCAGATGAAAATAGCAATATCTTATCTATTGATGAATCGGATCATAAATTGATGGGAAAGGTTGTTCATTTTTTACCGCCCTGTCCTTTACAGCGTTGGAATTTTAACATTTCTTGAAATTCAAATTTCTGTAGATTCTTCTTTGCACAAAATTTTATGCACATCCATCGCGCCATTGTAAGAACACCCTGTCCAGAGATGATTTACGGTCTGACGACTGTTCAGCTCGGTAAACCAAATTATGCCAGAGCCCTTGAACAGCATGCACGTTACATTGCTGCTCTGGAAAGTTTGGGAGTGACGGTAGAAGTTCTTCCTCCCGATCACAATTTTCCCGACTCAACTTTCGTGGAGGACACGGCCCTGCTTACTCCTCACGCCGCGGTGATTACCCGTCCGGGTGCACCTTCCCGACGGGGAGAAACGCCCGCCATGGAGAAAGTGTTAGCCAACTATTTCCAACAAATTTACTTCATCGAAGAACCGGGTACTCTGGAAGCCGGAGATATATTACAGGTTGAATCCCATTTTTACATAGGTATCTCTCAACGGACCAATATTTCTGGTGCTGAACAAATGATCAGAATTTTGAATAATTTAGGCTATAGCGCTTCCACCATTCCGCTTCGCGAGCTACTTCATTTGAAATCAGGTGTGGCTTATTTAGGGAACAAATATTTGGTAGTCGCCGGTGAGCTGATTCATTGTCCGGAGTTTATTGATTTTCATCAAATCAAAATACCTCTGGCCGAAAGCTACGCGGCCATCTGTCTGGCCGTCAATGGTTCCATTCTATTAGCGGCTGGTTTTCCCAGAACCTACCAGGAGGTGAAAGAACTCGGCTATCCCATCATAGAGCTTGATATGTCAGAATTTCGCAAAATTGATGGTGGGCTCAGTTGTCTTTCTCTCCGGTTTTAACTCAGTAGAAAAACGAGACCATAATGACAGAAAAAATTGGAATCAATTGAATTTTTATTCACTTCTAAAGGAGGCGGTATGAAAACCTATGAATATTTTTATGGCATTTTTCTCTGTATTCTCATCTTTTTGAACTGTGGCACTAAACCATCAAAACTGGAAATCGTCAAACTTTACCCGGTGGATAATCTGGATGGGATAATATCCCTAAATAAGGTATCGATCGATTCTGTAGAGCGTCAAGAAGGATACGGCAGTTTAAAAATTGTTACCAGTGAACCACAAGTTGTTAACCTGTTTGAAACGGGGGATATAGATGTGGAGAATGCTCGCCTGATTTATCAGGCCAAACTGCGCACCAGAGGCGTAGAGGGTACGGTATTCCTGGAAATGTGGTGCCATTTTCCTGGACAGGGGGAGTTCTTTTCTCGCGGTTTGCAGACCCAGCTTTCAGGCGATAATGAGTGGAATTCCCAGGAAACTCCTTTTTTCCTCCGAAAAGGTGAAAATCCGGACAATGTGAAACTCAATGTAGTTATTAACGGAAGTGGAATGGTATGGATAGATGATATCCGCCTTTTAAAGGCACCGAGATGATGACACACTAAAACGATAACAGATTTTGAGAAGTAATGTCAAAATTTATCTGGAAGATCCAGTCCTCTTTTTACCACAGGCTGCGCCGCAATCCCCTGTCGGCCAGGATTTTACAAAATGAAAATAAAGGAATAAAGGCCTTTTTCAATGAAATAACCGCCCGGCACATTTTGGACATAGGTTGCGGACGAGGAAACAACCTGCGCCTGCTCTCTGAATATGCTACTTCGGTAGTGGTCATCGACAATGTGCTCGAAATGCTCAAAAATGTAAAACATGATTTCCCGCTGGCCACACCGGTAATGGCTGATGCCTGTTCGCTTCCATTTAAATCCGGCAGTTTTGATCTTATTACCTGCATTGGAGTTCTGGAATATATCAAAGACTGGCAATTAGTTTTGCAAGAAATTCACCGACTTTTAATTCCAGGCGGACAGGCCATTATTACGCTTTCTCCACCCCATCTGTTAAATTACGGACGATGGTTGCTCGGACACCGAATTTTTACCCGAAATACGACTGATCTACATAATTTGCTTGATGATAGTTCTCTACGGATTGTCTCTAATAACAAAACTTTAATACAAAATCAATTTTTATTACAGAAATCACAGCATGGTTCTTAACCTGACGCACTATCTTCGATCTTAATAAAAATTATCCTTTATATATGAGAAAAGGTATTTCTTTTCATTTAACCTTTGTCGATTTATAAAATCGAAAAGCTACCGTCCTTATTCGATTTCCGGCTAAAGTCGCTTTCGGATTGAGATTGACGGATCATATGCTTTTTCAAGAAAGAAGATCGGCACCTATCAGGGCGACGTCAATTGAATAAAGTCATATTCACTTCCGTCATCTCATCATAATTTTCTTTTGGGAGGAATAGGTTTATTGAAAAGGTAAAGCCTATCTTTTATTATCAAATTCTATATCTTTTATGATGGGCGAAGTTTCGTTCACGATCCGTTTTTATTTACGATCATCATTGCGAGTGGACAGAGAAAAACCAAAAGTAAAGTAGTGCACAGTCTGTTTTTCACTAAAACCGAAAATGTAATGGAAAGGTCCTGCAAAGGTGTTGAGTTGCACACCGAGGCCATATCCAACTTTTTTAGTGGTACCCAGGTTTGTCTTTTTATAATCTTCCCAGATATTGCCGGCATTGATTATTCCCAGCACAGAAAAAATTCGATTTAAGTGGAAGTAATTATCAATTTGATAGATCAGCATATTCGGTCCAGAAAATTCATCATAATTATACCCCACAAAAGTTTTTGGTCCACCCAGATAAAAATATCGATAGAGTTCTACATCCTGAGTTAATCCCAGAAAGAGATGAACACCGGAAGTATTGCGCTTCAGAAATGTGCCATAAAAACTTTGTTGCAGATACAGACGGCGATAACGGTCTTGCTGTTCGATGATATTCACGGTACCTTCATAACCAAATTTTAAAAAATACCCATGTCCGGGGGTGAGGGGATCATTTAGCAAATCAATATTCACATATACTCTGAACAGATGGACGTCATATTTCCATTCTGGCCAGGTAAACTGTTCGCTGAAGGCAATTTCAGGATTAATTAAGAGTTTTTCCGCCAGATAATCAGTTTTGATTTCACCCCAGTTTTTCACGATAAATCCCAATCCTACTGCGCCACCATAGCTTCTTCGCTTATATTCGGCAATCGATTGTCGCTCAAAATAAATATCGACCGGAATATCCTGATAATAGACATATGCATAGGGATACAAACGCGTGCCAAACATTCGGCGCGGATAAGACAGTTCCCACTCCCACACCTGCAGACCAGAAAATAAATAGGTCATATCGCTGAGAATGCCAGGGAGAGGAAAATCTTTTAATTTTACATTAGCGCCTAGAACAACTTTATAATTATCCTGGTAATAAAATCCAAACCGCAAAAAGGCTCCTGGATTTTCTTTCACGAAGATGTGCAGACGGTATAAATTATTTCCTGTTGGTTCTAATTGATACTCCACAATCTGGAAATATCCCAGGCCATATAAACTCTCCAATCGGTTCTCAATCAAAGAGAGATCGAAAATATCGCCGGGTTTTAATCCTAAAAATTGATAGATAAAAGAAAAAGAGAGCTTTTTGTACCCATGAATCTGGATACCAAAAATAACTCCCTTCTCAAAACGGGGTCTTTCTTTTTTCAAAGGTGGAGCGAACTGTGTTTTCTCTTTTAACCGAATGAGTTCAGCCAGATGCTGGCGAGCCGCCTGCCTGCCCCTTTCTATCATCATGTTTATCCTATTTCTGGTAAAGTCAACCGCACTAAATCCCTGCAGTTCGGGAGTAATCACCAGATCCGCTTTTTGCAAATTTTCTTTTTCCTTTGCACTTGAAGCCAGGGCCAAAGATTGGTAAAGGATGGAAATCGCCCCACTGAGATTTTCCTTTGATCGCAACGGTTGACCCACATTCACCGCGATCACATGAGTTGCTCCCATCTCCAGCGCGACATCGGTTGGTAAATTATTCAGTACTCCCCCATCTACCAGCAAGGATTGTTCCCACTCCACCGGAGTAAAGATAGATGGAACAGACATGCTGGCACGGATGGCTCTGGCCAGTGAACCTTCCCGAATAACCAGCTCATCACCAGTTAAAAGATCGGCAACCACACAATAAAAAGGAATAGGGAGAGTATCAAATTTCAGATTACCAGATTGCGGTGTAATAAGTCGCTGTAACAGCAAAGAAACCTTTTGACCATAGATTAATCCGGAAGGTTCCTGAATTTTATAATTTCGGGTTTGTAAACTGAGTTGAAACCGACCCTGATCATGTTTTTCAAAGTAGGTTAACTTCTGGCGAGGCGGTTTATCCGAAAAAATAATTGTCCAGTCAATTTGATTGGAGAGAGAGTCCAGATCGTTACCGCTATATCCGAGCGCATATAATCCCCCCACGATAGCGCCCATGCTGGTTCCGGTAATCAGATGAATTGGAATGTCCAGCGAATCGATGATTTGCAGAACACCCACATGCGCAAAGCCACGAGCCCCGCCTCCACTTAATACCAGCGCAATGCGCGGCGATTGTCCTTCATCATCGTTCATCTGTCCCTGACTGAAAGTGAGGCTTACTAAAATGTAAAATAAAATATATTTCCAGTATTTATTCATGCTTCAATCGCTTCGGATAATTGAGCTGAAAAAATACTCAATAAATATTTAAGAGACTAAACTTTTTTTGATTTCATATTTTGAGATCATTTGGCTAAATTTGGTATAAAGAATACAACAAAGAAACCAGAGCATTTTTGACAGGCAGCTGCCGGAGGATACAGTGAAATCACATCAATCTGTTTTTTTAACCCTGGCGTTAAACCAACTTGAACACAGCAAACCTGCATTACGATTATCTTCCTTCTGGAAGGAATTTCACATCTCACGGGAAACTCGTCTGAAATATCAATTCGATCAATCCCTGTTTCAATCCAATGGAAATGTCGTTTTGGCCAATTTTCACGCCGCCCGAATTTTAGCTCAGAAGATGAATGAAAAAAGAGACGTCGTCAATTTCCCGGAAAAAGCGATTCGGGCCGGCCAATTGAATGCCATGGGGTTGATCGATGAAATCCTGCATTATGTTGTTCAATTATACCGGGAGGATATCAATTCACAGATACTACAACACGCCCTGGAATGGCTAAATGAGCGAATTGGAAAAGAAGAGGTAGAAAAAATTCTCCGGCATTTTACTGAAGAATTCCCGCCTCGTGAGGTGTATTTTAACAATCAACCGGTTGACCATTATCTGGCTGGACATACCGCCGGAATTTCCCATATTCAAATTGCGCTGGAAGAACTTTTGCTGTTATGGTTAGCGAATGTTAACCCCGCTTTCTCGCCCTTTTTAGAATTATTTGATGATGATCGGCTGCAGAAAAACCCCGCCTATCAACGTGTTTTCAGCGAATTGCATGCCTTCTTTGACCAACAACCTAAATTTGGTCCCGACCACGATAACCTCATTGATATGTTGCGAAAACCGGCGATTGTCGAACCTTATTCTCTGGTTGGACAACTGGAGTACATCCGCAGCAGGTGGGGATTCTTACTGGGAAAGTTTTTTTATCGCTTACTGCGCAGCTTAGATCTGATTCAGGAAGAACAAAAGGAGCGGGGTTTGGGTGCCGCCAGCGCCGAGGTATATCAATTCAAAGGACTGGAGTTTGAAGCTGAAAGATTCAGTCCGGATAAAGAATGGATGCCACGCGTGGTATTGATGGCCAAAAGCACTTATGTATGGTTAGATCAACTTTCGAAAAAATACCAGCGATCCATTACTCGATTGGATCAGATCCCTGATGAAGAGCTGGACCGGCTGGCCAACTGGGGATTTACCGCTCTGTGGCTTATTGGTTTATGGGAGCGCAGTAAGGCTTCGCAACGAATTAAACAATTGTGCGGTAATCCGGAAGCAGTAGCTTCCGCATATTCTTTATTCGATTATCAGATCGCTCAAGAGCTGGGCGGAGAGGAGGCATTTAATAATCTGCGTCACCGCGCCTGGCAGCGCGGCATCCGAATGGGCGGAGATATGGTACCCAATCACATGGGGATCGATTCCCGCTGGGTAATTGAACACCCGGACTGGTTTATCCAACTCCCTTATAGTCCCTATCCTTCCTATACCTTTAATGGACCAAATCTTTCCTGGGACAGCCGGGTGGGTTTGTTTATTGAGGATCATTATTACAGCCGCACCGATGCTGCCGTCGTTTTTAAACGAGTAGACTTCCACACCGGTGATACCCGCTATATTTATCACGGCAACGATGGTACCAGTATGCCCTGGAACGATACCGCCCAATTAAACTATCTCAAACCCGAAGTTCGCGAAGCGGTAATTCAAACCATTCTACAGGTGGCTCGCAAATTTCCAATTATCCGCTTTGATGCGGCAATGACTTTGACTAAGCGACATTATCAGCGGTTGTGGTTTCCCGAACCCGGTCATGGGGGAGATATACCCAGCCGGGCTGAACACGGCCTCACCAGGGATCAATTCAACTCAGCCATGCCCGAAGAATTCTGGCGGGAGGTAGTTGACCGAGTCGCACAGGAGGTCCCGGATACCCTGTTGCTGGCCGAAGCGTTCTGGCTGATGGAAGGGTACTTCGTCAGAACACTGGGAATGCATCGGGTATACAACAGCGCGTTTATGAATATGTTAAAAAATGAGTTAAACGATAAATATCGCTCTTCCATTAAGAATATTTTGGAATTTAATCCGGAAATATTAAAACGTTTTGTCAATTTTATGAATAATCCAGATGAAGCCACTGCGGTAGCACAGTTTGGAAAGGGAGATAAATATTTCGGGGTCTGCGTCATGCTGGTCACTATGCCCGGTCTGCCAATGTTCGGTCACGGCCAGGTGGAAGGTTTTACTGAAAAATACGGGATGGAATACCGCAAAGCCTACTGGAATGAAGAGCCGGACTGGGATCTGGTACACCGGCATGAGCGCGAGATCTTTCCACTCATGAGAAAACGTTATATTTTTGCTGATGTCCAGAATTTTTATTTATATGATTTCTACACTCCCAATGGACAGGTGAATGAAAATGTTTTCGCCTACTCCAACTGTTTTCATCAAGAATACGGATTGGTGATCTTTCATAACAAATTCGAAAACACCAGTGGATGGATTAGAATATCGGCGGCTTATTCAGTGAAAACAGGTATTGGTGATGAAAGAAAATTGGTGCAGAAAAGCCTGGGAGAAGCTCTGGGTTTACATCATGAACCGCAGTATTTCGTTATTTTCCGCGATCATATTTCAGGTTTGGAATTCATCCGTCGCAGTCGAAATATCCATGAACAGGGATTATTTATTTCCTTACAGGCCTATCAATATCAGGTGTTCTGGAACTTCCGTGAGGTAGAGGATAATATCTGGCAACATTATGCCAATCTGGAAGCATATTTAGGTGGCCGGGGTGTTCCCAGTATTGATGAGGCCTTGAAAGAAACTTTTCTCAAACCTATTCACCATGCTTTTCGGGAATTAGCCAATCAGAAAATGTTCGATAAAATTTACTCAGCACGTTGTCTGAAAATCACCACCGCTGTGGATGAGAAAATTGTTTCCGAATTTGGTGGAAAGATGAGAAGCCTCCTGCATGAAATCAGACATTTCCAATCGGGGACCGGAAATGTTGATTCCATTACACAGCAATGTGAACAGGAACTCACTCTCTTTCTGCAATTGCCCGTCCTGGATAAAATCATAAAACAACAGAAAATTCGGGAACTCAGCGATCCGATTCAATTGACGATTGCCTTTCTTAACGGTTTAAATTCACGCTGGCCAACATTATATGCCTGGTTAATTATTCATCAGCTGGGTGCCGCCGTAAATCCATCACAATTGGCTGAGCAGAGCCGGGCCGGAATCGATGATTGGCTGTTGGGTAAAATTCTAGATCAATTCTTTTCTGAATTAGACTTCTCTTCCCAGGAAGTACCACGAATTATTTTATTACTGAAAATATTGACCAGCCATCAATACTGGTGTTCATCTGATGAAAAAGAACAGACTACCGCTCACCAATTGATGGAAACACTACTACGAGACGGAGAGGTGCAAGCATTTCTGCAAGTAAATCGTTTCCGGGAAATTTTATGGTTTAATAAAGAATCCTTTGACGAGCTGTGCGACTGGTTGATGAGTATAGCGATTTTGGAGGTCATCAAAAAAGGAAAAACAGATCCTCAACAAATGTCCCGCGATATAAAAAGGTGTACTATGCTGGTGAAAAAATTTAAAGAAGCCGAACAGCTTTCCGAGTTTCAGCTGGAAAAGCTTCTGGCGTCTCTCAAATAGTGATTATCGAGTTAGCATCACGTTTTAAACCCGTGCGCTTTTTTCATTTTACTAAGGTCATTCGCACTGTTCG
>CAYMXZ010000040.1:0-20111 GCA_964394475.1 uncultured Caldithrix sp.
AGCACCAAAAAAAAGAAACGATGTAAAATCATTTATCTGTGTCAATTTGAAGCATCAATTAAATCCAAAACCCAGTCCGATACGGTGTGTACCACCCAGCAGACTGTAATCACTATAAGAATAATCCACCCGCAATTGATAGCTGGATACTCTCCAGTTCAGGCCACCGCCAAAGGAATAGGTAGCTACTTCATGATTGAGCTCATAGCCGCCACGTAAAAAAAGTAGATGGTTATAAGACCATTCTACTCCCAGCTGACCAAGCGGTTTGCCATCATTTGGTTTTATGGCGGAGAAACCGGCCAGCAATACCTGATTTTCAGTCTGAATCGCATTCATTGACAGGCCAAATTGGAAATTCGTGGGCTGAGGATAAGACTCATTCACATATTTAATTTCTGATCCAAAATTAGCGATTTTCATCCCGAATCGAAAACCGCGGAAATCGGTGACATACAACACCGCAATATCACCTGATACGGCATTCGCTTTGAAATCCGAATAGAGTGACATATGCACAAAATTCAAGGTTCCTCCGAATGTCACCCGATCAGTTAAAAACCGTGCGTAAGATAGGCCAAACTTATAATTGCCGGCATAAAAAGTTTCACCGGTTCCATCGGGTTGAAGCGGTGTGCGAACTTTCATCTCATCGGTATACAAAGCGATCACCGATAGACCAAACGTACCCAGGGTTCCAAAATTTTTAACTGCCGCAGCAAATTCATGGTTGATACCAGCGAACCATTCCGTATGAGTGAAGCAAAGATCCATATTTTTTATGCGAGAGATAGCGGCTGGATTGTAATAGGTTGCTTCCGCACCATCGGCTATCGAAATATAAGCTCCGGCCAGAGCAGCAGCGCGGGGACTGACTCCAATCTTTAAAAACTGTGCATCGGTACTGCCTGGACGTTCATATTGCGACCATACCAGTGCTGGTATAAATACAATCATAAAAAAATATTTCTTTATCATCTCACCATTCCCAATTTATAATTCAACTTATTTTATAATTACAAACTTACCCACCTGGATTTTACCATTATCTTTATCTTCCACTGTAAATAAATAAATTCCACTGGAGATAGCCTGGCCAACAGCAGAGGTCAGGTTCCAATCTTCAAAACCTTTTTCAGGATTATTATGAACAATCGTATTAACTAAATCACCGGCTAACGTATAAATTTTAATTTCACAGTTTAAAGGAAGATTAATGAACTGAATCCGCCGATCCTGTTCCATCCATAACTTACGGGTACCCTGCGGCTTTTCCCAGGGAGGATTGTATTCATGATAAGCAATATCGCCTCGATAGGGATTGGGTACCACCGCCACTTCTCCGACTGTTTCCGGAGGTGGAGTGCCAGGAATAACAACTTTCACATTCGCCGTAATACTCGATTCCTGGGAAGGAAAGAATGTCACTGGATCAGGTTTGGAATAAGCCGTAACACTGTAGTAATATTCAAAATTATTCAAAAGACCTACATCATTGTATTCATATTCTAAACCAGTATTGGGACCAAAATTATTCGCTGGAAGATCATATTCTCCTAAAAGCGTCCAGGGTCCGGAGGCACTGACACTGCTTTTATATAACCGATACCCTTCAAACGGTTGAGGTTCATTGTCCCCTCGATTGGGATCTACGTAAGTCTCCGGATTAACATCTCCTGGTTGAGGTCTCCAGGAGATATTGACTCGTTGATTTCCGATGCTTATTCGAAGTGGGGGTTTTGGGGGTGGCGAAGGGACTTTATAATCTTTACTTTTTAAAAATTCCAGATAATCGGCATTTTCAAACATCTTTTGTCGTCCAAAACCAAATACACTGGCCATCTCAACATGGATGGTATCTCCAACCGGGACGTATTCCCAGGGACCGAAACAAAGTGACATATGGTATCGTTCGGCATCAGGCCGATCGGGCATAATCTCTCCGCTGCTCATCCCTACCTTATACATAAAGGCATCTCTTCCAAAACCCGAAAGGTCTTCATGATCGTACCATTTATAAGTCCAGGTAAGTGTACTATCGGTGGGTTCCAGGATTTTGGTTCCAATGGGGCTGATAGCGGTGCCATCGTTGCCGCCAATATTGTCCTCTCCTACCGCCATTCGTTTATCCGGATAAAATAACGTCAGTTCATCGATGAAATTATCACCTATATCGTTGTTGCCAATTTCCCCATGAACCCAGAATCCGATAAACACTTTTCTTAAATCAATACGGGTAGGAATAATATCATAGTTGTAAATAATAAACTCATCCAGCGGCGTAGAACTCCAGGCGTAACTGCGCTGAATTACATCCAAATACATCGGTATATGATTCTCGATATTGGTGATATTATAATCGCTATAACGGCAAACAAAATCTTGATCGGATACTCCCACATATTTAGGCCAATAGGGAATATCCACTGTATCTCCCTTGGAAACCACCCAAATTGTATCCCAGGGTTCGGCTGTGGGAAAAAACTCCTCATACGTAAAATGCGTGCGGCTGACTGACACCAAGGTATCTCCGTCTGGAGTGATTCCCCCAATCCAGATACCGGCTTGATAGATGTGCTCCTCATTACTCCCTGCTGGCATTTCACACCACAACAAACCGCGATAATTGGTGTAGGGCCGATCACCACTGTCATCCTGTTTACCAATATTATTCACGTACTGCCGAACTTTACCCACATTATGAATTTTATAATCAGAGGTAAAAAATTGCCCAAAGCTGATGTGATAGAACAAAATGATACTGGAAATAATTCCAATCGTTCTTACTAACTTCATAATAATTCCTTATGGCTAAACGGACACGATTTATTTAATTATCACAAACTTACCCACCTGGACATTGCCAGTCGAATTATTTTTCACCGTAAATAAATATATACCACTGGAAACCGCCTGTCCAATATCAGAAGTTAAATTCCAATCTTCAAATCCCCGCGCAAAATCATTATGATACAGTGTGCGAACCAGATCACCGGCCAGAGTGTAAATTTTGATCTCACACTGGGCAGGGAGATTAATAAATTGAATCCGCCGATCCTGTTCCAACCACACATTGCGAGTAGTCCCCGGACGTTCCCAGGGAGGATTATATTGATGATAAGCAATATCTCCGCGGTAAGGATTCGGGACGACTGCCACTTCTCCCACATCTTCAGGCGGCTTCGGTCCAGGAATGACTACTACCGCATTGGCATTTAAACTGGATTCCTGGGAAGGAAAATCGGCTGCGGTATCCGGTTTGGAAAAAGCAGTGACCGTATAATAATACTCAAAGTTATTCAACAACCCGACATCTGCATATTGAGTATCCAGACCGGTATTGTTATAAAAAATATTGTCCGGTAAATCATATTGAGCTAATAGCGTCCAGGGACCTCTGGCACTTATCGTGCTTTTATATACTCGATAGCCTTCGAATGGCACTTCGGCGCTATCCGCCCGATACGGGTCGGTATAGGTTTCAGGATTGGTCTGTCCAGCAAGTGCATTCCATTTTAACTGAACGCTGTGAGTGCCAATGGTAACCCGCAGAGGAGGTTTGGGTGGCGGAGAAGGAACGCGAAAATTATTTTGTCGAAGCCAGTCCATCCGATCAGCATTCTTAAGAATGCCGGTCAGTCCTTCTCCTAAAATTTCTCCTACTGCAAAATGGAGAGTGTCGCCCTGATTGAGATTAAATGGACCAAAAGCGATGATGTACTGGGAACCAATCGGTTCTAATTGATTCTGCATGACCACACCTTCGGCCATTTGCATATATCGAATGCCATCTCGGGCCGGAGGAGCACTCCCACCCTGCCCTTCATACCAGTTGAAAGTCCAGCGCAAGGTATCGGCCAGAACATTTTCAGGTGGAAAAATCTTCATCCCCAATGGACTGATAGCCTGCCCATCAGTTCCGCCCGGCGCATCTAACGACACACCCATATAATGATTTCGATAAAACCAGGAATAATCATCCAGGGCAAAAGCCCAGCCTGTTCCACGATAACCCACATTACCGTCCATCCAATAGGCAATATAGACATCCCGTAAATCATACCGGGTAGAAATCACATAAAAATTAAAAACAATCATTTCATCCAGCGGCATTGATGCCCAGGCATGACTGGTTTGTATCACGTCAAGATATAATGGGAAATGATCCCCAATATTCGTCACATTATAATCGCTGTATCGGCAGACAAAATCCTGATCGGAGATTCCCACATATCCTGGCCAATAGGGAATATCCACTGTATCGCCCTTTTCAACCACCCAGATAGAATCCCACGGTTCACCACTGGGATAAAACTCCTGATTGGAATTCCAGCTGGTGGTTACCGATACCCCTGTATCACTTCCCACAATGGCACCTACCCAGATTCCTCCCTCACCAACATGCTCTTCATAACTATTGGGTGGAAATTCACAATAAATGAGACCGGTCCAGCTATTCCATAATACCCAGGTTGGCCATAAACTGCCAATATTGGAAATATACTGCCTCACCTTTCCCACATCGTGGATACGCCAATCCAGAGTGACATTCTCCTGGGCAACACTTAGAGTAAATAAAAATAAGATAATTAAAAATACTATTCTACTTCTCAATTTGCATTCTCTACTTTAAAACAATTCTAAATCAATGAATTTAATGAACAACATATTTGTGATACTTTTAGATTAAAAATTAAGCCGAACACCTAAATTAATTTGTCTTCCCGCATCAAAGCGCCGTGGATCCAGTCGCGAATACATATCATACCAGCTGATCAACCGATTGACCCCCCCTATCGCTAATTGGGGATCTACATCGCCATATTTATATGGTTTGCCGGTATAAGTATTGAATCCATAAGCAATAACCACATTCCGTTGGTTAAATACATTAAAAAAATCAGCGAAAATTCCCAGGTCCAGGCCGAAGACATTAAAGGTTTTAACGATCTTCAGATCGGTGACTGAGGTGAAAGGCGCGGTAGCCGAATTTTCGGTTTTTTGTAACACCGCCTGATCTAAGCTATACGGCGTGTAAGGTTGACCGGATGAAAAGCGGGAAAGGATAGAAATATTCCAGTTATCGGGCAAACGTAAACCAAAGATCCGAGGCGCCCGTTTTTCCGGAGCCGATATCATTAATTGAAAGATGATCTGATGCCGGATATCCCATCCCAGTGGTCGTTCTCTGATAGGATTCGGAAAATCATTTCGAGAACGAATATAATCATCAAAAGCTGACGAAGAATAACCATTCGCCCATTGTACGGTATAAGTGGTCTTACCCGAGAAATAATTCGAATAACGTTTCACCAATTCAAATTCCAGACCCCGTGCCCTGGCATATCCTAAATTATCAAATAGATATACCGGTAGTCCGCCGGCCGCTACCAATTGTAAGGTTTGAACCTGCTTGGAAATATCTTTGGCATAACTCTTTATGTCAATGGCCCAATCACGGGCTAACTGATGAGTAAATCCAAACTCATAAAGGATGGTTTGCTCAAAATCTAAGTGGGGATTACCGGTGAAGCTTCCTTTCCAGGGATCCCGGTAGTAATACTGCATTTCCGGCAATTGATTGAAATGACCATAGGAGAAGAAGAGCACGGTTCGTTGAGTAATGGGAAAGGATATGCCGAAACGCGGACTTACTTTATACTTAAATTCTTTCCAGTCAGCCTTCAATCCGGTGGCCCGTTCCCATTGCGATTTCCAGGAGTCTTCCATCACACTTTTACCAAGCAATAACCAATCAAAACGTATGCCGGCATTGATAATCAAGACTTCTTTCTCAAACTTGTCCTGTATATAAGCACCACCCATCAACGGATAAGCATCGAATACCCAGCGGTCTTCTCCAAATTCCGGATAGGGACCAATGGGTTTGGGAAATTCCGGATCTCTTTGAAAGACATATTTACCATATTTTGATAAACGATAGCCACCATCCTGAATATCAATATACTGTAAATCGTTATAACGAACCTCCACACCGGTTTTAAAAAGATGCTCAGGATGAATCTGAGAAGTAATATCCCCTTTAAAGCTATAGGTATGCGTAATATCATCGCGCCAGATTCCTTCATAGCTGTATTGATCCCTGAATCCATATACATCGTTGGTGGGGGATGAGATACTGGATTTTATCGAATCGGGAGGAAGAACACCGGCGGTGGGATCAGTAAATTGTCTGAGATAATCATCATAATGATAACTCACTCCATCCTTCCATAACGTCCAGTAATCTGACGGATCCTGGCCATTTAGAGCCGCATTGTATTTAACGCCCAGATAGCCCAGGTTAACATTATAAAAAGTGGATTTAGAGAGGGTATGCTTGAATGTCATATTCAAGTTATTGGTATTTCGTTCATATTCCGCCAGATGATTGGGATAATTGATCCAGGCCCAGTCAAAGCGGCTCCAATTATTTGATGATCCATGATAACTCATAATAAACGAGATTTGGTTGGAGATATCCCAGCTTATTTTTCCATTGAAATTTCCGATATTATCCTGTTTCATTCGAAGATTTAGACCAAAAAGAGATTTCTCATCTCGGTCGCGTCGATTGTTGTAAGGAGTATTGGACATGGTCCCGTTACCCGAGACAAAGAAATAAAGACGTCCGGGCAATTTTAAACCAACGGAAGGCAGTAAATTTCGGCTGATCGGTTCTGGACCTCCAAAAAAGAAAGAGGTATAATCATAGCCATAATTTGAGGAGATAAAATCAAAGTCGGCCGTTTTGTATTCGACTCCTCCCTCGTATCTCTCATTTCCGGTACGTGTCGTAATATTTACCACTCCCGATTGAGCCTGGCCATATTCAGCATTAAATGCACCGGTTAACAACTCCATCTCCTGAACGTCCACCACATTCAGATTAAGCACATCGCGACCGCCATAGATGGGATGGGTAACGGGTACACCATCTACCATATAAAGAATCTCACCACCCCGGCCACCACGAATATGAATATCTTTCAGACTTTCGTCTCTGACCTGTAACTGATTTCCTTCTCCAAAAGTGATGGTCTGTGCACCACTCTGAACAAAAGCGCCACCCTGTAACAAGAAAATATCATTCGTATTCTGGAACCCAGGGGTATCCTCTATCTCCTGTCGTGAGGCAGTGCGACGTGTCGCTGTTATATCTTTTTGTACCAATAATTGCTCTGCGACCACTTCAATGGTGGGTCCTTCTACCGCCTGCGATTCCAATTTGACATTGAGATTCTCAGTCAGGTCCACCTTTACACGCACCCCTTTCACCGTCAGGGAGTGATAGCCGATATAACTGTATTCCACATCATAAGTACCCGGCGGAATCTGCAGAATATAATAAAAACCATCCTCATCAGTGGCTGATCCCAAATTAGTACCTTTTATAATGACATTTACCCCAATTAATGGTTCACCGGAAGACTTATCGGTCACGCGTCCAGAAATCTTTCCAGTATTTCCAGCCATTAATAACGAAATCAGCAAGAGCATTATGATAAATAGGTGTGAAATAAATTTTGCCGTTGTCATGCTCAGAAATACTCCTTTACTCTTAAGACTAACACAGGTCACTCATTATTTATTAATGAAATCCCAGACTGGTTAGCATTTGGTTCGCCATGATCTGGGCATCATTTTCTCGCATAAAAAACATGGGGAATCCCAGCACAATGGTGTTGAAAACACTTCCATAGTACCGAATTCCAACCGGTTCGCCTCTCCAGGTGGTTAAACCTGAAATATCATTCGCATACACATACATGACCTCGGTAAATCCAGCCCGGCGGGGCATCACATTGATTTGTCCCAGCTTACCAAAGTATGGGAATTGCGACAATTTATCTTCATCCACATATAATGTATCCGACACATTGGGCCAGGGATTACACCCCACAAAGTCTGTTGGAATAAGAATCGATTCATCTGCTTCTAGAATATGGAGATAATCGTGAATGAAGGTTCCTTGTTCAAAAACTTTAGGAAATGGATCGGCCTGGGCAAATGACTTCAGAATTCGCCAGCCTCCCATAATAAAATTTCCTCCAACATTGAGATAATCTTCGATATCACGAATATGCTGTGGTAATTTATGAACATCTGTCGGATTACTGTATGGATTATCCGCATGCCATATTACCAATTTATATTGACCTAACAACGATTTCGGTGGCATGCCTTGTGATTTAAAATCCCAGCTATCGGCGGGTCCAAAAATTCGAGCATAAAAAGAATCTACCAGATCATCCCGATTGCGAAAAGTATTCAGTCCTCCCCCAAATAATGCCTCATCTGTTTCATCAATAATCAATTTGTCGAGAGTAAAAGTTGGCTCAATTAATAAAACAGTGACAGAGTCTCCCACGGGATCGACTAAATTGGTATTATCTCGACAGGTCACCGAAATGACATGCGGGCCATTTAAGGGTTGGAAAAAAGAGGGAACGATATGCAGGGTAGTATCCGTGGTCCAATTCCATTCACCTTTATCAACCCGCCAGGCATATTCTACCACTTCCCCATCCTGATCACTGGCCGTAAAGGTGAGAGGAACACCTTCCCACCAATCGGTAACATGATCGATGACAAAGAACTGTTGATTATTTGTGGGAACGAGAATATCGGTAACCGGAAAAACGGTTTGCACCGTATAAAACTTTCGTTCAGCGGGTTCTGGATCTATGTCTCCCTTATCATCCACCGCTCGAACCTGGAAACGTTGATAATTCAAGATGTCGCTTGATTCGAAAGGAATAGTCACACTGGTAGCTGTGGTATTCACCCATTCTTGTGTAACCGAATCCCCATTAAATATATGTTTGGTAATATACCGATATTGAAAACCTGAAATGAATCCGTCATAATCTTCCCCATCCCAATGTAAAGTGACCAGTGCAAACAAAGTATCATTTTCCTTGGGAATGTTTGCCAAAGTGGTATTGGGAGCCTGATTCGGATTTGCCGGACTTGTTTCTCTTTCACAGGTAAGCGAGAATATCAACAGAAACAGACAAAGCGAAATAATCAAAAATCTAAACATCATAAATCCTGCCTTATTCATATGATAAATTAAAAGTATTTGACGTCAAAAATCTCCATCTCTGGTTGGAAAATATAACTATCCCTGAAACGGGTTACTGATTTAAATGGTTTTACTCTAATATTTACTTCCGTAACTTTATTGGATTTTATCTCGAAATCAGCCGGTAGTTTGATAAAATAATTATCGGGAGTAATGACATCAATGAGATCAAAGTTTTTAAGCTTTAAAAAGCGGGAATCAACCCCAAATTCAATTTTGTTGTAAGATTGCGGAGGAAGATGTGATTCGAAGATCGTAAATCGCTGATACTGGCCACCCTGTCGCCAGATGATGTTATAGAATTTCTCTTCCTGTCTGGTGCTTTCCAAACGGGGATATAAGATTCCATAAGTATCATCTCGGAATACTCGCCCCTGAAAAATCGATACCCAAAATATATCATCATCCGAAACCGTCAGGGTATCAGTAACAATGATGATAACCGTATCTGACGGATCAGATTCCAGTGTCACCCGTACAATTCCCGGAGCAGGAGAATTCTCAATTCCCGAATCACACGTACTAAATAAAAATGCAATCGTCAATAAAAAAATGATGATAGGAAAAAAATGTTTAAGCGACATAAAAATGCTATCCTCTTGCAATCATTTACTGTTAATAGAAGAGACCTGAATCAGTCGATTCAGGTCTCTTGATTATTTGCATAATTACTTCATCAGTACCATCTTCATGGTCTGTGAGAAATCTTTCGTCTCTAAGCGATAGAAATAGACACCACTGGAAACTGGATAGCCATAATCATCGGTTCCATCCCATTGCACACCATGTTTCCCATAGCTCACATAACCATTCACCAATGTTCGAACTTTTCGGCCTAATAGATCATAGATCACCAGTGAGGCTTTTCCGCTTTTGGCAATATTGAAACGAATATCCGTCACCGGGTTAAATGGGTTGGGATAATTCTGCATCAGCGCATAATCAATGGGCAATACACCGGATTGATCATCGATACTGGTGATATTTTCCAATGGAAGATTCGCTGCCGGATAGTTATAGATCTTGATGTTATCGAAATAGCCCTTATAGAAAGGTGGATAGGTTCCAACTGTCGTGGAAGCAGCCTTGCCAATTCTCAGCGGAGAGAATCCTTCGACGATTTCCGCATCAAAACCCAAATATTTTTGTTGTACATGGGTACCGCTCTGATTTTCCACGCGTAATATCGCATAATGAGCAACTGTATCACCCACCGGTGCATTCCTTACCTCTAATTGTACATGATTCCATTGATCCAGATCAATCGGATAATCGAGGACAATGCTGAAAGCACCGTCAGTCGCGCCATAAGGAATCGCGCCCGGATTGAAACGGAATTGATAATTATTGTTAGCCCAGGAGGCGGCATCACGCGGCCGGTTGAGAACCCGGCAATAGTTCTTGGAAGCATCAGCCATGATGGGATCAGGTTTTAACCAGAAATCCACCAGAAATTCTTTGGCAGCAAGGAACGGTGAATCGGATTCCAGTAAGGTGCTGTCTCCTTCCATATAAATGGAATAACTGCCGGCTGCCGCATCAGTAGAATAAACTGGATTTCCATAAACGGTAATTGGATTTCCATAGGAACTATTGTCCACTGGAGTTCCAGTTCCCTCTTCAAAAGTTAAATCCATTACCTGAGTGGTTGGTGAATAGATACCGAAACTATAGTATTCAGCCGATTGCCAGCCAGCATCCTGTGGGAACTTGAAACTGCGGCCTTGATTATCGGTAGCTTCCAGGTAATAGCGAATGACACTGCCCAGCGGTTGCTGTGGAATGACGCCAACCATTGAATCACCAGTTACTGTGGTCATGGCTACCGAGGTCCAGTTGGCACCAGCATCGATGGAATAGAATAGATTGGCGCTTTGTAAAGTTGAGCTTGAAGATACAGTGAAAATGTCCGCTCCAATTTCGTACTGCGAAACGCTGGTTGGTTGATTAGAGAGAATCGATACATCCACGATCACCGGCGGAATGGGGAAATCACGAACGACATTGCTAATGCGGATTTCATCCACAAATCCATCCAGGAAAGAGTCCGCTCCACCACCGGCGTACCCAATATGCAATGGTTGAGCGGTAATTATGGGGGTAGGATCAGCGGCGCCAAAGGATAAATAATCGACCGCCGTAAATGATACTAAGTCGATTTGATTAGTAGAGGTATTCCACTTATGAATAATCGTCATCAAGAGATGAGTAGTGGTATCACGGATGAATGCCATATGGTACCAGGTTCCTACTTCCATAATATTGGGAGGGGTATTTGATTGCGGCCATTGATCTTGAGAAGCCGTATGATATCCGCAGCTGAATAAGCGGTTATCACCCCACATTTCTACGAAATAATTGGGTTGCCAGAATACCGCATCTCCGGTTTTAATGACTAAACGTGGCACCCAGCGCCAGTCGCTACTACCCGTTCCGAAAGTAAATATGTTGATCCAGCCTTCAATGGTCCAATTAGCAATGAGATCCAGATCATCATCATCCGCTACAATAACATAGGCTGAATCGCTTTGAGAATCGTTGTCAATGCGCAGACACTGATTTAAATTCGGAACCTGATTGGGCAGGAAAAAGAAATTGGAGGGATCACCAACAAATTGACCACTATCAGTCAAAGTGGATTCATTATTCAGATTCCCATCAAAGTGCATCAACAACACCGTATTGGCATCCACCGTGTATGGACCACCAATCTGAGAAAATACTAAACTCATAGGCAACAAAAGCCAGAGAAGGATCACAATCCTGCTACTTACAGCTGCTAACAACTTCACCATGATAGACCTCCTAAATTTTAGGTTAAACGATGTGAACGGGGAATTTACATTCCCCTCCGGTACCCCCTTCCTCTCCTTCAGAATAAAAATCCTGCATTATGATACCTTCGTTACACCTCCTTTCCACAAATCTTTAATTGTTCATCACCTTTTCTTTTAATACAGCAGTTCCTGCGGTTATTTCCATTATATACAATACTGATTTTCTTTTCAGTACATCCCGAAAAATTTTTCCCATGTATTCTTCAAAACTTTCCAATTGCTCGCTCCACACTAAATTAATGGTGCAGCCTCCAAATCCGGCTCCCATCATTCGTGCTCCAATGACTCCCTTTTGTTTCGCTGCGGCATCAACCAGGATATCCAGCTCTCGACAACTCACTTCATACTCATCCCTCAATCCCTGATGAGATTGATACATTTTCTGACCAAAATCAGTGAAATTTTCATTTACCAGATCATTACATCCACCCAACACTCTGGCATTTTCCTCAATAACATATTTACAACGGCGATAGACCACAGGATCCATCTCTTTTTTACATTCTGTCAACATTTCCAGCGATACATCCCGCAAACTTTTTATCGTTGGATTTCTCCGTTGAATGATCTGGACTCCCTGCTCACATTGCTGGCGTCGAGTATTATATTCAGAAGATCCTAACTGGCGCTGTACCTGAGTATCACATAGTACAATCTTTATCCGCTGTTTCTCAAACGGATAGTATTCATATTCCAGAGACCGACAATCCAGGCGCAATACATGACCATCCCGGCCAAAAATGTTGATGAGCTGATCCATTATTCCACACTGCACTCCAACAAATTCGTTTTCAGCTTTCTGAGCCAGCTTAACCAGGGTCATCAAATCAATATGAAGCTGGAATAGATCATTGAGTCCATATGCCAACCCGGCTTCCAGAGCGGCGGAAGAGGACATTCCAGCTCCGATGGGAATATCTCCTCCAAAAACACAATTAAAACCTTTAACCGTATATCCATGGATCCGAAACTGATCGATCACACCCAGTAAATAATTCGGCCATCCCTTGGGACTTTTGGCTAATTTCCCCAGCTGGACTTCATAAGAATCTTTTAAATCCAGGGCATGAAGCACACACCGCTCATCATTTCGAGGAGCAATAGCGAAATAGATGGCTTTATCGATAGCAGCTGGAAGCACAAATCCCTCATTGTAATCGGTATGCTCACCGATTAAGTTGACCCGGCCTGGAGATCTGATGACAACAGGAGTTTCTCCGAATAGCTGATAGAATTTTTTCTCAATTCTCTCTGGAAAAGTATCCATACACCCTGATCATTCTATTCAACAACTTTATTTTTATTGGTAAGCAAATAAATCATACCCATAACCATCATCAATCCACCCCACCAGATAGCCGGATATAATTCAAATAAAACTGTTTTTTTCATGGGGGGATTGACCAAATTGATTATTCCTGAAAGAAAAACTAAACCGCCCATCACTAATAAAACGATACCCACGAAGAACCATATAGTCTTCAAACCCGTTGCTTTTTCTACCATAGTTTTTCCCTTCTTCAATTACCAGAAGTAAATGTTTAAAATCAGTAGGATAATGAAAGCAATGATCGCAATAAAGCCTGGCCGTTGATAAAAGCGATGACCTTCTTCTTTTACCTCTTTGGTTAGACCTTTCACCAATCCAACCAATTCATTGTCTGGTTTTGGTTTAGTGACCAGGCTAATGACGACTGTTACCACAAAACAGATTAACCAGGCCCACCATGCACGCCACAGATTACTGCTCATATCCGAGGGATTTTGACTGAAGGTTAGCAAACCTGGATTCAACCATGCGAATTTTATTCCAATGAACATGGTGAAAGAACTCACCATGCCGGCGATTAATCCCCAAAAAGCAGCTGGGGAAGTTGTGCGCTTCCAGAACATTCCGAGCAACATGGTGGCAAATAGCGGTGCATTCACCCAACTAAAAATCGCCTGAATGTAATCCATGATGGTACTGAACTGCATGGCCGCATAGGCAGTAAGGATACTCAAAAAAACTCCCACCACAGTCGTAATACGACCTACCTTGACTAAATGAGCATCATCGGCATTTTTCTTAAACAGCACGCGATAGATATCATACGTCCATACCGTATTAAAAGCGCTGACATTACCGGCCTGTCCGGCCATAAATCCAGCCAGTAGAGCGGTGATTCCTAATCCGATTAAACCAGCTGGAAAGTAGCGAGCGATTAACACCGGCAAAGCCGTATCATTCCAGGGTTCACCCGTCATTGGATGAGGCAACAGCTGAATCTGTCCCATGTCCTGTAATTTCCAGGCTACCAATCCACCGACGACCACGATAAAAGGTAAAGCCATTTTAAAAAAGCTGGCAAAAATGGGGGTTTTCCTGGCGGCATCCAGGCTTTTGGCAGAGAAGGCACGTTGCACCAACAAAAAATCGGTCGTCCAATAGCCAAAGCTCAAGACGAAACCCAATCCCAGCACAATTCCCAGCCAGGTTACTCCCATTTCATTAGCAGCGGCATTACCGGCAGTGGACCACAGCCCGCTCATTCGTTCCGGCAATCCGCTCATAATAGAATCCAATCCACCCAGATCAATAATCCCTAAAATGGAAACCAGAAAAAGACCAAACCAGATCAGGAAGAACTGAACGATTTCTGTGAAGATGGCAGAGAGCAATCCACCCAAGGTGATATACAGTCCGATAACAGCCGCACTGATCCAGATGCTCACGTTTAAATCCCAACCCAGGACCACATAAAATACCAGAGCCATCAAATACAAATTAATGCCGGACATTAATACGGTCATGATAGCAAAACTGAAGGCATTGAGCAGTCGAGTTTTTTCATCGAAGCGCAGGAGCAGATATCCAGGGATAGAATGAATTTTCGAACTATAGTAAAACGGCATCATATAGAGACCCAGGAAAAGCATGGCGGGAATGGCGCCGATCCAGTAAAAATGGGATACGAACATTCCATATTTCATGGTACCGCCGGTCCAACCCAAAATTTCCAGTGAGCCCAGATTGGCCGAGACAAAGGCAATACCGGCTACCCAGGCTGAATTTCGCCGACCGGCTTCAAAGAAATCCTCTTTGGTTCCCATGAATCTTTTCAGGTAATAACCTATCCCAACCACGAAGATGAAGTACACCGCAATGATCAACCAATCGAGAAGAGTCAGACTAAGTGTTTCCATAGGCCTCCTTTAAAGTTGGAAAATTATTCCATCACTTTACCCGTTTGCTGAAAACAGAGTACCTTTTTTATTTCACTTCTAAAACCAGAATATCCGGTTGTGGATAAATCTTGCCATCCAATTCCACATTTATCATTGGCCAGTTACCGGTATTGGTCACCACTTCAAAATGGTCCTTGTAAACAATAATGGTGTCTTCAACCTTGGCGCCAGTGATCGTGGGATTCCAGGCAAAGGCCTGACGGTCTTGAACGACTTCCTGAATCCCTGGATAAATGACATATTCACGATCGTCATAACCAGTTGCTCCCCCCTGATGGTGTTTCATCCATTCTCCTTCAAAACCCGCCTGGGCATACCACGTTTTGCATTCTTCGAAAATCTCGGCACATGACTTTCCCGGAACCGTAGCCCGTTGATATTTCGCGTTCACCTCTGCGGTTTTTTGTAGTTTATTTTTTAGCTCTTCGGGCAGGGGACCGAAATGCACAAATCGGGTAACTGCCATGGGCATTCCCCATTTTTCGGCCACCACATTAACCATGGCATATTTTTGGAGTTTAGCACCTGCCGGAAGTCCATGCCGATATTTATAGATTCTCTCATCTACGGCAATCAATAACACGGTGGGCATGATACCACGAGCACGCAATTCAGCAGCGGTCAGGGCTTCGATTTCAAATTCATCCATCCCCGGTTTTAAAGATCGACATACGGTTTCCACCGCATCAGCAGTTTGTTGCCCTAACCAGCGATAGCGCTTTATCTCGGAATCGGTTAAAGAGTATCGCAGTGGTTTAAATTTATCCGCCACTAAAATTGTATTGGGAAAAGGAACATCACTTCCAATTTTCGCCTTGGGAGCAATCTGAGAGATCACCTCACCCCGCACGTCTTTTACGGCATTGGCTTGGAACCAATCAAATCGTTTTAGTTCATAACCCAGCTCAGCCATGATCTCATCCATAAGGCGCGGACCTTCACTATCGTTGCAGATTAAATACTTCGATCCATCTTTCATAATCAAGGCCGAAGCGGCACCCACATCTTTGTTAAGAACGATCTGATTATTGGCCAGGCCCGCCGTGATCCAGTAGAAATTTCTCACTTGAGTAAATAACATTCCGTCCAATTTTTCTTTTTCCAGGAAAGTTTGCAACCGGCTCATTTTTTCCGCAATTTCGGCTCTAGCTTCTTCAGGAGAGATGACCTGAACGGGAGGATTCTTCCAGATATGCTTTTGCGTAATATCATTCGAGACAGAGGTACAATTCAGCAGGGTGAAGACGATCACATTCAAAAAAAGGATTAGATATTTCACACTTCACTCCTTTATTTTTCGATCGATCACAAAAAAAGATAAAACTATTCTCATCTATAAATAAAAACGAAATTGTTTCAAACAGATAAGTAATTCACTAGTAGAGAAAAAATCAATCGGGTAATAAGGTATGGCACTTTGATAATTCATTTTCTTTTCCTGAAAAATGTTATCGCTAACATTTTGAAACAAGTTTAAAGTTTTAAATCTTAAAAGTCAAGAAAAAAAGATAAAATTATTTCATATTTTTTTATCATCACCATTGATATAGGTCGCAAAATTTTTTTTTTCATTATTGACACCCACAGGAGCGTCTAATAATCAATTCTCCCTTCACAATAATGTCTTCAATGGCAGTATTTTTCCCTTCAATGATCTGTATTAATTTACCGACGGCTTTCTTTCCCACTTCATAAGCATTCTGGCGGATGGTGGTCAGCGGACTGGGCATCAATTGCGCCCTGATGTCATCAGAAAATCCCACAATAGCGATATCCTCCGGAATACGCAATCCTTTATCGAAAATGGATTTCATCGCACCGAAGGCCGCCGGGTCGTTTACCGCTACCACCGCTCTGGGCCATTTGGCAGGTGGTAACTCAAAAATTTTCTGCATGGCGCGATATCCATCCTGCTCTTGCAGACCGGCTTCGATGATTAGTTCCGGATACAGCTCTAACTTCTTCTCCTTCAGTGCTCTCTTAAAACCCTCTAATCTCAATTTTCCTATCAGCACTCGCTGCGGTCACGCCAGATGCGCAATGCGGGTATATCCATGATCAATGAGATGCGAAGTAACCCGACGCGCACTTTCTTCATCATCGATACTCACGCAACTGGCCCCGATACCTCTCACACAACGGTCATAAAACACTACCGGCAGTCCCCTCTGAATTATCTGTTTATATACTGAATAATCTTCCACCGTCTGGGCAGTAGAAATGAGCAGTCCATCTACCTGCTGGGAGGTCAGCGTGTAAATTAAATCTTTCTCGCGGGCGGAGTCCTCGGCGGAATGAGCTAGGATGAGCTGATACCCATTCTGATAACAAATTTCTTCAATTCCACTAATAATCCCTGGAAAAAATGAGTGAGTAATCTCCGGAACAACCACGCCAATGGTATCGGTCTTCTTCAGAACTAAACTCTTTGCAATTTGATTGGGAAAATAGCCTAACTGCTTGGAAGTTTCGATGACCTTTTGTCGCGTAATTTGACTGACATTTGGTTTGGCATTGAGAGCCCTGGAAACCGTCATGGTTGAAATGCCTAAACTCCTGGCGACATCACGCGCTGTGACACGCTTTGACAATTATCTCTCACCTTCTTTCGTTATATGGTTTTTATTTAATGAAAAATGCTCCACCTCTGAAAGAAATTACAGATTCATCTTAACCCATACTTTGCTGTACTTTTCTCTGACTGCCGGAAATCGAACTCTGATTTTCACCATTCCCTCATCATCCACCGAAAGTATTTCTGCATTCTCAATTGATTGAATTTGCTGATCAAATATATTGATAGAAAAATCTGCAAAGGTATTGGACGCACCTTCCAATTCCAGTTGATATTGACCTTCCTGCCAATGCTGATCAATGATCCGATAACCGGCCGAAGAATCTTCCGGTAATGGTCTGGAAATAAAAGGAATCACTCCGATCCCCACCTGATGTTCATACTCAATAGTTTTCTCCTTTGACACCAATAGATATAATGTATCGCCGAGCATAGAATTTTCCTTTTCGCTCCCATTGAAAACCGGTTTTTTATCGACAAAAATCTGCTTGATTACCATACCGGCAGGCATCTCAGGCGCAAAATGCAATTTTAGCGGTTGACCTTTCTTTAAGATGAAGCAATAGTCTGTACTGTTTTTATTTCTCTTCATAGTCACATCAATCACAGAATTTCCCACTCGCAGATTATTTATCCGAAGCGTATCCCAGTGTAAAGGAAACCGCGGTGCTAAAATAGCTTCGTATTCAGGAGCTCGTGGCTGCCAGCCAATCATTCCATGAATACCGGGATGCAAAATGTTGGTCTCCGACCAGCACTGATGCGGACAAACTCCGGCTGGTTTATACGCTGCTCCATTCATCACCTCTTCAACATATCCTAAGGTCCAGTAATTTTTTATTAAAAGATTATTCATCAGATGAGTAAATCCCTGTACCGAATGACCATAACTAAATTCAGCCAGAGCAGTCCAACCCGTAAAGAGCGGCCAGACACTTCCGTAATGGTAGCCGGTCGGTACAAACAGTTTCGACCGGGAGCTCACAATTCTTACTCCCCAATCCGGTGAAAAACCATTACCGGCAAAATTCGTCAGCATATTTTGAACTCTGGATGGATCTAATAATTGGAAATACATCGCCACCGCTGGTAGAACGGTGGGCTCGGGATTATATGAACCATCCTTGAATTTACCATAATTAAAAAATTTTGTGGAATCATTCCAGAAATCAGTCTGCAAAATTTCCCGCACTTTCAGATAATCAGAATAATATTTATGTTGCAGATCAGCTTTCCCGAGATGTTTTGCCATATAGGAGGCATCTTGCAAAGTTTGGGCCCAGAGCGATGCCAGGTAAAATGTGGTATGGGCACCAAACAATTCTCCTCCTTCCACCCAGCCATGACCTTCGTTGGTGTTTTCAATCAACAGATCGCCATCGGTATCGGTGGAATATAGATAATTCATGGCTTTTTTTAGGTATGGCCAGCTTTTCTCAATAAAGTGAATATCCCCGGAAGCTCTCAAATAATGGGCAGCTAAAATGATATACAAAGGCGTGGCATCTGCTGCATCATAGTGCACCACTCCGCTGGTGGAAATTTCATGAAATATTTTCCCTGATAAATCCTGAAACTTCTGCAAGAAATCCAATTGGGTTCTCACCACATCAAAATGGCCATAATCATCGATGGCAAAACCTGACCACTCCGAATCTCGCCCAAAATACCAGGCGTAACCGGGGCGACCGCTGATTTTATGACCACCTCTCCATCCCCGAGCGGTAGTTGAGTAACCCGCTAATAGAGCAGAACCCACTCCTGGCGAGTAAGCAAAAAATTTTTCAGTCCCCACGATCGCCCATTTCCATAGCTTATTAAATTCCTGATCAGGTGATTCAATAGTAACCAGGTTAGATAGCAAATATTCATAATAACTTCTGGCTTCATCATAAATTTTCTGGGGATGCAGGAATAGTTTATGATAATCCCTGATCGCTTCCAGTTGACCCGTATTGGTACCGACCATTCCAAAATTGATCTGAAAATCATTGGCAGTATTCAGTTCATACCACGCTGCATGGTAAACTTGATTCAAGGAAGTGGAGTCGTTCTGAAAAGAACCTTCTTTCCACTGAATATCTGAATAGTTTCCGCTGGAGGTGATCAATGGAGCTACATCGGCTCCAATCACCGCATATAAATCACCGGCGGAATCTCTCATATGTAAAGCCTGCAGGGTAGAATCATAGGCATAATTCACATCGCCGATGGCGTTTTCATCATAAGGCCACATCCAGCGTAAATCACTCCGGTACTTTATCATCAATTTCAAGGAGCGATTCCCATCAAAACGATAATGGACAATTGCACCGGGAAGGCGGAGAGCAGGATAAATCGTTTCAGATAAATTTCCGTCTGGCAATGAATACACCCGGGTAAA
>CAYMXZ010000041.1:0-19959 GCA_964394475.1 uncultured Caldithrix sp.
TCGCATATCTTACCTCGATGTTTCGTCGTGTCGTTAGTAATTATGGCTGTTTATTCTTCGCCTTTGAGATATTTATCTACATCCATTCCGAAATATAAACCCTTTTTATCCAGAATTTCCTGAATTTCCTGAAGGGACTTCCGACCAAAATTTCTAAACTTTAGCAACTCCGATTCATCCAGACGAACCAGGTCGGAAATGGTCTTAATATTGGCATTTTTCAAACAATTGTGAGAGCGCACCGATAGCTCCAGTTCATCGACACTCATGCGCAACAGTTTTTTGACCCGCAAAATTTCCTCATCAATTTCCTGAGCCTCTTCTTCTTCCGGTTCAATTTCGAAATTAATGAACAGCTGCACATGATCTTTGATGATCTTGCCCGCATAAGTCAAAGCATCATCGGGAGTAATGCTACCATCGGTCTGAATTTCCAAAACCAGTTTTTCATAATCAGTTCGCTGGCCCACCCGAACATTCTCCACATGATAATGAACATTGCGAATAGGAGAAAAAATAGAGTCAATAGGAATCAATCCGATGCTGGCTTCCAGAGGCTTGTTTTCTTCTGCGGACACATAACCCCGACCTTTACCTACCCGTATTTCCATTTCGAAATTTGCATCCTTATTCAGAGTAGCAATATGGTGCTCGGGATTCAGAATTTCGAAATCAGTTGTATTCTCACCAATATGGCCGGCTTTAAATTCCATCGGTCCTTTCAAGTGCAGAGTGACTTTATCCGGACGTTTATTCAGCAATTTTATTCTCACTTCCTTGAGATTGAGGATCATTTCTACCACATCCTCTTTAACTCCCTTCACGGTTGAAAATTCATGCTGCACTCCGTTGATGCGAATAGCAGTAATTGCCGCACCCTGCAGTGATGAAAGAAGTACTCTGCGAAAGACATTTCCCAAGGTAACCCCAAAACCTCTTTCCAGGGGTTGCACAATAAATCGGCCAAAATTAGCAGAAAAACTGGATTCATCTAACTCTACTTTTTCTGGCATTAAAAGATTAACGTAATTCATATATCTCCGAATCCTTTTAAAATTATCAATACTTCGTTTATTTAGAATACAGCTCAACGATCAGGTTTTCCTGAACATTGATTGGGATATCCTGACGGGCAGGAATATCCATGAAAACCCCTTGCATTTTTGCCTTGTCGAGGCTCAGCCAGGGCAGCATGGCATCGTCTTTAATTCGTTTCATCGATTCATGAATCGTACTGAGTTTGCGACTTTTCTCTCGTACTTCGATTACATCATTCGGACGCAGCAGATAGGAGGGAACATTCACCACTCGACCATTTACCTTGAAATGGCGATGCAGAATTAACTGTCGCGCACTCTTTCTCGAAGAAGCAAATCCCAGACGATAGACCACATTGTCCAATCGCCTTTCTAACAACTTCAACAAGGTTTCCCCACTGATTCCTTTCTGGCGGGTCGCTCTCTCAAAGTAATTCCGGAATTGGGCTTCCATAATCCCATAGATTCGCTTCACTTTTTGCTTTTCCCGCAACTGAATTCCATACTCAGACAATTTTGCTCGCTGGGTGACTCCATGCTGGCCGGGAACATAGGACCGCTTATCAAAAGAACATTTCGCTGACAAACAGCGTGTCCCTTTTAAAAATAATTTTTCACCTTCTCTTCTACATAACTTGCAAACTGGACCAGTAAAACGTGCCATCTATATTGCTCTCCACTATTTATTTTTATACTCTTCGTTTTTTCGGAGGTCGACAACCATTATGTGGAATGGGCGACACATCCTTGATACTTAAAATTTCCAGACCAGCAGCCTGCAATGACCGGATCGCTGCTTCTCGGCCCGCTCCAGGTCCCTTCACCTGCACCATCACCTGTCGCAATCCTAAATCGATTGCCTCTTTAGCAGCAGCTTCAGCCGCCATTTGCGCGGCAAAAGGTGTGTTCTTTCGGGAACCCTTAAAACCCATTTTGCCGGCTGACGCCCAGGAAATAACCTCGCCATTCATATTGGTAAGGGTAATGGTAGTGTTGTTAAATGTCGAACGAATATGCGCTAAACCCTGCGAATCTACCCGTTCCTTCTTCTTTTTTACTGTTTTTGCTCTTTGTGCCAATTTATCTGCTCCTTCTCATCTATTTTTTCTTAATTCCCACTCCCCGTCTACGTCCCTTGCGGGTACGGGCATTGGTCTGCGTCCGCTGCCCCCGCACCGGCAAACCGGATTTGTGGCGAAAACCGCGATAACAGTTGATATCGATCAACCGTTTAATATTCATGTTGATCTCGGTCTTCAACGATCCTTCCACTTTGTAATTCTGCTGAATGACATTACGAATATCGCGTATTTGTTCATCAGTCAAATCCTTTGTTCGTGTCGCCGGATCAACTCCTGCTTCTTTACAAATCTTTAAACCCAACGGACGCCCGATGCCATAAATATAGCTCAAAGCAACTCCGATCGGTTTCATCTTGGGTAAATCTACCCCAACAATACGAGCCAAAATAGCCTCCTATAAGTTTTTTAACCCTGTCGTTGTTTATGTTTGGGGTTCTTTTTGCAAATCACGCGCAATACCCCATTCCGACGGATAATTTTACAATGTTCACAGCGCTTCTTTATTGATGTTTGAACCTTCATTCTATGCTCCCATCATCTTCATTTATATCGATATGTAATACGACCTCTTTTCAGATCATACGGTGAAAGTTCCACCTTTACCTTATCACCCGGCAAAATTTTGATAAAATGCATCCGCATCTTGCCGGAAACATGTGCCAGCACTTCGTGCCCATTGTCCAGGCGGACGATGAAAGAGGCATTAGGCAATGTCTCTTTAATTACTCCATCTACTGTAATCGGCTGTTCTTTAGCCAATCAAAATACCTCATTTTTTAAATTGTGTTCCGTCAAAATTTCCGGTGTACCATTTCTCACCACCACTGTATGCTCAAAATGCGCAGAAGGCTTTCCATCTCTGGTAACTACAGTCCAGCCATCGGGGAGGGTCATCACATACCGTTCACCCAGATTAATCATCGGTTCGATAGCCAGTACCATGCCCGCTTTTAGTAATGGTCCCCGATGAGGTTTTCCAAAATTGAATACCTGCGGTTCTTCGTGTAAGGCTTTTCCAATTCCATGACCAACCAGTTCTCGCACGACTCCGTAACCATGGCTTTCGGCATGGGCTTGTATGGCATGGGAAATATCCTGCAGACGATTACCCGCACGGGCTTTTTCAATTCCCAGGTAAAGAGCCTTAATAGTTTCCAGCAATAATTTTCTTACTTCAGGATCAATTTCCCCAACCGGAAAAGTGAAGGCGGCGTCTCCATAATATCCATCTTTCTCCACTCCGATGTCCACACTCACAATATCGCCTTCCTTTAATATCCGGCGATGACTCGGAATTCCGTGCACCACTTCATTATTGACCGAGATACAGGAATTGGCTGGAAAACCATACATTCCTTTAAAAGCCGGTCTGGCATTTTTGGAACGAATAAATTTCTCAATTTCCTCGTCCAATTTACCGGTGGATACACCAGGTTTTATCAAAGACCACACATGTAAAAAAGCTTCAGATGTTATCTTCGAACTGATTCGCATCAATTCGATTTCATCTTCATTCTTAATCGGAATCATTTAAAACCTACGCCCTCGGATCCTTCCTCCACCCTTCATGAATCCATCATAGTGTCGCATAAATAAATGTGATTCAAACCGTTGAATGGTGTCCAGCGCGACACCCACAATGATCAGCAGACCAGTTCCCCCGAAAAAGGAAGCATAGCTGTAAGAAATTTTGAAAACCCGCACCAGGATATAGGGAATAATAGCCACAATCGCCAGGGCAATCGAACCCGGCAAAGTAATTCGGGTCAAAATTGAATCGAGATATTCAGCGGTTTTTTTCCCGGGACGAACTCCCGGAATAAATCCGCCTTGTTTCTTCAAATTCTCAGCCACATCCACTGGATTCAGAGCAATAGCTGTATAAAAATAGGTGAAGAAAACAATCATCACTCCGTATACTAACCAGTAGAACCATGACTCCATCGAGAAGGCTCGTTGGAAGGTTCCAATAAATTCGCTATCAGGGAAAAATGAAAATAATGTGCTGGGAACGAACATGATCGCCTGGGCAAAAATGATAGGCATCACTCCGGCGGTGTTGACCAGCAGTGGGAAATGAGTATTCACGCCTCCATATACTTTTCGTCCTACAACTCGCTTGGCATATTGCACCGGAATCTTGCGAGTGGCCTGGGTGAGGATTACCACTCCAGCAACAATCAGAAAAGCCAATGCGATTAAAAATAGCTCGGTTAACAATGCCCGGTTTCCGCTGGAAAACTGGATCCATTCCTCAAGAATCGCATGGGGAAAACGAGCCACAATTCCGATGAAGATGATGAGGGATATACCATTCCCAATTCCCCGCTCATCAATTAATTCTCCCAGCCACATAATGAGAATGGTTCCGGTGGACATCGACAGCATGGTCAACGCCCGGAATCCCATACCCGGATGAATCACTGCTTTTACTCCATTCACTTCAATACTTTCCAGGAAAACCGCCACACCAAAAGCCTGCATGGCAGAGATGAACAGGGTACCATAGCGGGTATACTGGGTGATTTTCTTTCTACCTTCTTCTCCTTCTTTCTGCAAGCGCTGGATATAGGGTACAACAGCACCCAACAATTGTAGAATAATCGAAGCGCTGATATAGGGCATAATTCCCAGTCCGAAGACGGCCGCTTTGCTGAAAGCTCCACCGGCAAACAAATCATATAATCCGAAAAGAGTTCCGGATAAATTTTTCATCCCTTCGGCCAGTATTTCGGTATCAATCCCGGGAGTAACGATGTGAGTGCCGATTCGCTCGAAAGCAAGGATCATCACGGTAAAAATGATTCTCTGTCTGAGATCGTGAATTTTAAAAATATTTCGAAAAGTTTCAATCATAGTAACGTGACCATGCCTCCTGACTTTTCTATCTTTTCTCGGGCCGATTGACTGATCGAATGAACTTTAACATTTACTTTTTTATCAAAATCGCCGTCACCTAAAAGTTTCACTGGTTTTTTACTGCTCTTAATTAAACCGGCCGTCTTGAGTACTTCCGGAGTAATGTCTTCTGTTTTTTCGAGTCTGGCTAAATCTTTAATATTAACTACCTGGTACACGATTTTATTGGGATTGACAAAGCCATGTTTGGGCAATCGTCTTTGCAACGGCATCTGTCCACCTTCGAAGGAGGGTCGTCGCCGTGAACCGGAGCGTGCGTGTTGACCTTTATCGCCCCGTCCAGCGGTTACCCCCTGTCCTGAACCCTGTCCACGACCAATGCGTTTGCGATTCTTATTTGAACCTTTTACGTTTTTGAGATTCCCTAATTTCATTGTTTCACCTTGCCGTTATTTAATTTCTTCCCATTTCACCATATGGCGCACTTTAGCAATCATTCCCCGAAGTTGGGGAGTATCGACCATTTCCCTGCTTTGTCCAATTCTCCGTAAACCCAGCGCTTCCATCGTCTTGCGATGCATGGGTTTTTGATGAATGAGGCTGCGTATCTGGGTAATCCTTATTTTCTTTTCTTTCGGAGTGGTCATAATTTACTCTCTCTTTTATCCTCTGAATAATTCCGCTATAGTTATCCCTCGTTTGCGCGCAATTGTGCTCGCATCCTCCAGGGAAAGCAGAGCCGACATGGTGGCCTTAACAATATTATGAGGATTTTGCGAGCCTATCACTTTCGTTAAAATATCCTTAATACCCACGACTTCACAAATCGCACGCACCGGTCCACCAGCAATTACACCCGTTCCAGGACTGGCTGGCTTGAGAATGACTTTCCCAGCCCCGTATTTACCGAAAATAGTATAGGGAATGGTATTCCCTACCAGATTAATCCTGACGATCTCCTTTTTGGCCCTTTCGGTAGCTTTGCTGATGGCATTAACTACTTCATTCGCTTTTCCCTGACCCACTCCCACATGACCATTTCCATCTCCGACTACCACGATGGCTCCAAAGCTGAATCGCCGACCACCTTTTACTACTTTGGCTACCCGGTTGATATAAACAACCTTTTCTTTTAATTCCAGTTCATGTGGATTCAACTTTTCAATCACAGTAACTCCTCTGCATTTATCAATTAGAATTCTAATCCGGCTTCTCGAGCACTCTCAGCCAGAGCTTTTACCCGTCCATGATACGCATAACCGTTTCGGTCAAAAATCACCTGGCGGATATTTTTACTCAGAGCTCGCTGGGCGATTAATTTCCCTACCAATTTGCTCTTTTCCATTTTACCCTTACTTTTCTTCACTTCTTCCCTGATTTCTTTGCTCAGACTGGAAGCTCCAACGAGGGTTTTGGAACTCGAATCGTCAACGATCTGTCCATAAATATTATTCAAACTTCTGAATACAACCAAACGCGGACGTTGACTGTCCCCTCGGATTCTTTTTTTTCTTCTTTTTCGATCACGCATAACCATTATACTCCCTGCATAGGTATTCGTTATTAACCGGCCGTTTTCCCGGCTTTTCTTCTCACAAATTCTCCTTCATAGCGGATGCCTTTCCCTTTATAAGGTTCAGGAGGACGGTAGGAGCGAATCTTCGCCGCTACCTGTCCCACCAATACTTTATCAACGCCACTCACTTCAATCCTGGTGGGGACCGGTACGGTTAAGGTAATTCCTTTAGGGGGAACAAAATAAATGCTATGGGAAAAACCTAATGAAAGCTGGATACCACTTCCTCTTTTCTCCGCTTTATAGCCGACTCCATTGATTTCCAAACTTTTTTTAAATCCATTGGTGACACCCAAAATCATATTATTAATTAAGGTACGGGTTAAACCATGTAAAGAACGGAAGCGGATAGAGTCAGAAGGTCGGTTCAGAATAATTTTATTATCCTCACGATGAATTTCTATTTCTTTGCTGATCACAGAAGTCATTTCACCCTTTGGACCTTTCACCCACACCTTACCCGGTTCAAATTTGACTTCGACATTTTTAGGAACCTGAATAGGCAATCTACCAATACGAGACACGTTAATACTCCTTTAAATTTACTTTACCAAATGTAACAGATGACTTCGCCGCCCACATTTTCTCTTTTTGCCTGGCGTTCGGTCATAATCCCCTTGGGAGTGCTAATCATGGCAATACCCATGTTATTTTTTACCCGCGGCAATTCATCCACTTTCACGTATTGTCTCCGGCCGGGGGTACTCACTCTTTCCAGGGAATGAATGATGGATTTCCCTTCGCTATCGAATTTCAGAAAAATTCGCAGAATACCCTGTTTTCCATCATCTATCACCACAAAATTTCTGATAAATTTTTGCTCATACAGAATCTCGGCCATTCGTTTTTTCATATCAGAGGCCGGTATATCCACCCGCCGGTGTCCGGCCTGAATGGCATTCCGAATGCGCGTCAGAAAATCTGCAATGGGATCCGTCATACTCATAGTGTTATTCTCCTCACCAAATTACCAACTGGCCTTAAAGATGCCGGGAATTTCACCCTTGTTTGCTAATTCCCGCAGGCAGATCCGGCACAGATCAAATTTCCGGTAATACCCCCGCGGTCTTCCACATCTCTGGCAGCGATTATATCGCCGGACTTTAAAGCGCGGCTGTCTTTTTGCTTTTGCAATCATTGCTTTTCTTGCCAAGATTTACACTCCTTACTTTATTGACGAAATGGCATACCAAATGATTTCAACAATTCAAATGCTTCTTCATCACTTTTGGCATTGGTAACGAAAGTGATGTCCATCCCCCGAATTTTGTCGATCTTATCCACATTAATTTCTGGAAAGATAATTTGCTCCTGGATTCCGATGGAAAAATTGCCACGACCATCAAACGATTTATCAGACAATCCTCGAAAATCGCGGATGCGGGGAATGGCTAAATTGATAAATCGGTCTAAAAATTCATACATCCGCTGCCCGCGCAGGGTCACCGCAGCTCCGATTTTCATCCCCTTCCGAAGTTTAAAATTAGAAATGGATTTCTTCGCCGTTCGATAGTAGGGTTTCTGGCCGGTAATGATCGTCAAATCATTCATGGCATTTTCCAGAACTTTAGGATCCTGCAGAGCTTCACCGACTCCCATGTTTAAATTAATTTTCTTCAGTCGGGGCACTTGCATGACATTTTTATACCCGAAACGTTTCATCATATAAGACACAATTTCATCATAAAATTTCTTCTGTAATCTGGGCACATACTTTTCCATAATTAGAACCTTCAACTTATTAAATAATCTCGCCGCAATCACTAAGTTTACAGAACCGTACTTTCGAACGGTCTTCTAACACTTTTATGCCAATACGGGTTGGACGGTTGCATTTTGGACAAATGACCTTAAGATTCGAAATATGAATCGGGCCTTCCTTTTCTATGATGCCACCCTGCGGCAAATCTTTGGTTGGCCGCTGGTGTCGCTTTATCAGATTGACTCCTTCAACCACTGCCCGGTTTTTTTCAGGAAAGACCTTCAAAATTTTACCGGTCTTGCCCCGAAACTTACCGCTTAAAACGACGACCATATCGGATTTGACAATCTTTCTCATAATCCATAATCCTCTTTAAAGAACTTCAGGTGCTAATGACACAATTTTCATGAAATCTTTTTCACGCAATTCTCGAGCCACCGGTCCGAAGATGCGGGTGCCGCGCGGTTCACCCTGTTCATTTAGAAGAACGGCGGCATTCTCATCAAAACGAATATAACTACCGTCAGGACGTTTGACTTCTTTTTTGGTGCGCACCACCACCGCCCGAGAAACTTCTCCTTTTTTAATTGGTGCATTGGGAATAGCACTCTTCACACTCACCACAATAATATCTCCCAATGACGCATAGCGACGATCCGAACCACCCAGAACCCGTATACACATCACCTTTTTGGCTCCCGAGTTATCCGCAACGTTTAATCTTGTGTATTCCTGTATCATGGCAAAAACTCCAACTTCTCCGTTTATTTCACTTTTTCAAGTATCTCAACCACACGCCATCGTTTGGTCTTACTCAAAGGACGTGTTTCCATAATTTTGACCTTATCGCCTACCTTGCACTCATTCTTTTCATCATGCGCTTTAAACTTGGAGGTTCTTTTAATATATTTTTTGTAAGCCGGGTGTTTAACCAGCCGTTCCACCGCCACGACGGCTGTCTTATTCATTTTGTCGCTTACCACGACTCCAATTCTGGTTTTACGTGCGCCTCTTTCCATATTGATATATTACCTAAGCTTTGGTTTCAGTTTTTGGTTTGGATTTACCTAATTCATATTCTCGAAGAATACATTTTATCCGGGCAATACTTTTCTTCACCATTTTAATTCGACTGGGATTCGCCAATTGATGGGTCGCCTTTTGAATATTCAGATTGGCCAATTCATCTTTGAAGTCTTCTAATTTTGCTTTTAATTCCTCAGCCGGAATTTCTCTCATTTCTCTCACTTTCATAGTTCTTTACCTCATGCCTGCTGTTCGCGTGATACAAATTTGGTTTTGATCGGCAACTTATGTGAAGCCAGGCGAAAAGCTTCTTTGGCAATATCTTCGCTTACCCCTTCAATCTCAAATAATACTCGTCCAGGTTTTACAACCGCCACCCATAGTTCAGGAGCGCCTTTTCCTTTTCCCATACGGGTTTCAGCTGGTTTTTTGGTGACAGGTTTATCAGGAAAAATTCGAATCCATACTTTTCCACCGCGCTTAATATGTCGGGTCATGGCAATACGTGCCGCCTCAATTTGCCGACTGGTAATCCAGTGGGCTTCGAGAGCCTTGAGGCCGTACTGACCAAAACATATGGTACTTCCGGTGAGGGCTTTCCCCCGAACTCGACCCCGCTGTTGTTTTCTATATTTTACCCTTTTTGGCATTAACATAAAACTTCTCCTTTAGATGTTTAGCGTTCCAGAACCGTACCCCGACATAACCATACCTTTACCCCAATGCATCCATAAGTTGTTACGGCAGTGCTGGTGGCATAATCAATATCAGAACGCAAGGTATGGAGGGGGATCCGTCCTTCTTTGTACGATTCAGTACGTGCCATTTCCGCTCCCGCCAGTCGCCCGGAGCAGGTTAACTTTATTCCTTCGGCTCCCAATCGCATCGCCGAGGTAATCGCCCGTTTCATGGCGCGCCGGAAGGAAACTTTACCCTCCAGTTGACGGGCAATATTCTGGGAAATTAAGAAGGCATCTAATTCCGGATGTTTAATTTCCTTTATATTAATCTGCACCTCTTTATTGATTAATTTCTTTAATTCTTCTTTCAGCTTATCCACTTCCGTGCCCTTTTTTCCAATCACCACGCCGGGTCGGGCAGTATTCAATTCAAGTAAAACTTTTTTAGGTGTTCGTTCAATTTTAATAACGGAGATGGCTCCGTCAGGAATCCTCTTCCGCACGTATTTCTTAATCAGCAAATCTTCATTCAACATCTTTCCAAAATTTTTCTCATCGAACCATTGTGATTCCCAGTTGCGGGTAACACATAGACGAAAACCGATTGGATTTGTTTTTTGACCCAAGTTTATCCTCCAATTATTCTTTTTCTTTATCCTCGATGACAATCGTCAGGTGGCTGGTGCGCCGGCGAATCCGACCTACCCGTCCCATCGACATCGGTCTAAATCGCCGCAAGACGGGTCCACCATCTACCTGCACATGTTTCACATATAGATCACGAGTTGTTAGCTTCTTGCCTTCATACGCTTCAAAAAAGTTGGCGACCGCTGAACGAAGAGCCTTTTCAATAAAATCTGCACTGCGTTTAGGAGAGAAATGTAAGTAATTCAAGGCTTTCTCTACATTCTGTCCTTTAATCTGGTTTAATACTCGCCGCATTTTTAAAGGAGAAGTCCGTAAAAATCGAGCTCTAACTTTTGATTCCATTTCTTTCCCCACTCTACTTTTGAATTTTTACCGCCCGTTCAGATTTTCCGGCATGACCCCGGAAGGTGCGAGTTAAAGCAAATTCACCTAATTTATGTCCGACCATATTCTCGGTGATATAGACCGGGATAAATTTGATCCCATTGTGCACCGCAATAGTATGTCCAACAAATTCCGGTGGTATGGTGCTTCGCCTCGCCCAGGTTTTAATTACTTTCTTCTGACCACTCTGGTTCAATTCTTCAATCTTTTGCTTCAACTTCGGATCAATATAAGGACCTTTTTTTAAGGACCTGGCCATAACAATTCCTCACTATTTTCGCCGTTTAACAATCAATGCATTTGACTTTTTTCTTTTCTTGCGAGTCTTCAATCCTTTGGATAACTGCCCCCAGGGGGAACACGGATGCCGACCGCCAGAAGTTTTACCTTCCCCACCCCCCATGGGATGATCAATCGGATTCATGGCGACTCCCCGAACATGAGGTCGCCGACCCAACCAACGGCTCCGACCCGCTTTTCCCAATGAAATATTATTCCACTCCACATTGCTTACCTGCCCGATGGTGGCATAACATTTCAACCCAAACTTCCGTATTTCTCCAGACGGCATTCTCACCAGGGCATATTGCCCTTCCTTGGCAATCAGTTGAGCGGTGGATCCGGCACTGCGCGCCACCTGTCCGCCCTTCCCGGGAACGACTTCAATATTATGAATCTCCATTCCCAATGGGATCTTATCCAGCGGCAATGAATTTCCTACCTTGATCTCTACATTCTCGCCAGCAACGATTTGATCCCCTACTTTCAAACCGTTGGGAGCAATGATATATTTTTTCTCCCCATCGGCATAACACAGTAAAGCAATCCGCGCCGTGCGATTGGGATCATACTCAATAGCCTTCACAGTAGCTGGGATGTCCAACTTTTTCCGCTTAAAATCAATCAGCCGATAGTGACGTTTATGTCCACCTCCCCGATGACGAGAGGTGACCCGACCCAGGTTATTGCGCCCGCCGGTTTTCTTTTTGACTTCCAGCAAAGCTTTTTCCGGCGTTTCCTTGGTGATATCATCCTTGGTCACATCAATGCGAAAACGAATGCCGGGAGTAAATGGTTTATACTTTTTTAAGCTCATGTTCCGTCTCCATACCTAAAATCATAAGTTTTCCAGAAAATCCAACTTGTCACCTTCCTTTAAGGTGACGATGGCTTTTTTCCAGCGCGAGGTGTATCCCTGTACTCTGCCACCCTGGGTAAATCGCTGCCTTGGTTTGGGTTTTACATTTTCAGTGCGAATGCTCTGCACCTTCACCGAAAAACGTTTCTCAATGGCATACCTTATCTCTATTTTATTGGCGTCGGTAGCAACATTGAAAATGTACTGATTCCGTAAATCTTTCAATCGCAGAGCTTTTTCAGTGAGAACCGGTTGAATAATTATGTCTCGTGGATCTTTCATGCCAACACCTCATTGACAACGTGAACCGCACCTTTTTGGAAAATAACAAATTCAGAATTTATCACATCATACACCGAGAAATCTGGTGCTTTCTGAACTCTGGTATTTGGTATATTCCGTGATGATAGCAATAAATTTTTATCTACTTCTCTGGTAATAAATAAAACATTGGTGGTATCTAATTTAAGATTTTTTAATATTTCCATCACCTTTTGGGTCTTTGGTTCATCCATCGAAAAATCTTCTAACACCATTATTTTATTTTCCTTTGCTTTCGACGACAGCACGGATTTCCGCGCGAGTTTACTTACCTTGCGTGGCAGACTCTGTTCATAATCTCTGGGATTAGGACCATGCGCTACTCCCCCGCCTTCCATATGCGGAGCGCGAATGGTTCCCTGCCTGGCACGGCCCGTTCCTTTTTGCCGGAAAGGTTTTACTCCACCCCCGGAAACTCGAGCACGGTTTTTGGTGGAATGAGTACCCTGCCTCTGATTAGCCAGATAGGCTTTCACCGCCAGATAAACCACATGCTCATTCGGTGTGATATCAAAAACCTCAGGATTCAGCTGCACCTTCTGATTCGTTTTACTACCGTCAATTTTATATACATGAAGTTCCATAACAAACTACTCCGCCTCTATCATTAATAAGGATAAATCTCAACATAACTATTACGGGCTCCCGGAACCGCGCCGCGAACAAATAATAAATTCTTTTCCACATCCACCTTTACTACCCGCAGATTTTGGGCTGAATACTTCTTGTTTCCCATACGCCCGGCCATCCTTAATCCTTTGTATACCCGTGAAGGATCTGAACTTTGTCCTAAAGAACCCGGTGCGCGCAGACGGTCAGATTGCCCATGGGTCACCGGACCCCCACTAAATTTATGCCGTTTCACCACCCCGGCAAATCCGCGTCCCTTACTGGTTCCGGTGACTTTCACCCTGTCACCCGGTTTGAAAATATCAACTTTAATCACATCACCTGGTTTTACATCTCTACCAGGAAAAACCGGAAATTCTTTCAATCTCTTCATGGGTTCAATGGAAGATTTCTTGAAATGACCGGCTAAAGGCTTGCTAACTTTTTTGGGTTTGACTTTACCAAATCCTAACTGAATGGCTTCGTACCCATCCTTCTCCTTGGTTCTTACCTGGGTGACGTAGCACGGACCGGCTTCCAGCACAGTGACATCTACCGTGTTGCCGGCATCGTCAAATAATTTGGTCATTCCAATTTTTTTACCTAACAAACCACTCATTGCTGTCTCCAATATTTCATCAGGTTTTGATCTCGATATCCACACCAGCCGGCAATTCCAATTTCATCAACTGATCGATGGTTTTATTGGTGGCATTGTGAATATCGATCAATCTCTTATGAATTCGGCGTTCAAACTGCTCCCTCGATTTCTTATCCACATGAGGCGACCGTAGAACCGTGAATACACTGCGATCAGTGGGCAGAGGAATAGGTCCAGAAATCAGCGCTCCTGTCGCTTTCGCCGTGGTAATTATTTTCTCAGCAGACTTATCGATTAAACGGTAGTCATACGCTTTTAACTTGATACGAATACTTTGACCTGCCACACATACACCTTTAATTTTTTGTTTTTTTGCCTACAACTTTTTCAATAATTTGCTCCGCAATATGCTGCGGGATCACATCATAATGGTTAAATTCCATGGTATAAATAGCTCTCCCCTGCGTGATAGATCGCAGGGCAGTTGCATAGCCAAACATTTCACTTAGAGGTACAAATCCTTCTACGACTTGCGCATCTTTTCGCGGTAAAATTCCGGTAATTTTGCCGCGCCGCGAATTCAGATCTCCAATCACATCTCCCAGATATTCCTCAGGAACCACCACTTCCACTTCCATAATGGGTTCTAATAAGACCGAACCGGCTTTCTCTAAAGCATTTTTAATGGCAATAGAACCCGCTATTTTAAAGGCCATCTCGCTGCTGTCTACTTCATGATATGAGCCATCGATTAAACGCACTTTTACATCCACCACCGGATAGCCCGCTAATACCCCGCTTTTCAATGCATCTTCGATTCCGGTTTTCACCGAGGGAATAAATTCTCGTGGAATAACTCCACCCACAATTTTATTTTCAAAATCAAATCCACCGCCCTTTGAATTGGGTTCCGCTTCGATGACGACATGACCGTATTGCCCTTTACCACCAGATTGACGGATGAATTTCCCTTCACTGGTTACAGCTTGCATGATGGTTTCTTTATAGGCAACCTGCGGTTTGCCAATTCTGGCTCCCACTTTAAATTCCCGCAGTAAACGATCAGTAATTATTTCAAGATGCAATTCGCCCATTCCGCTAATTAACGTTTCGCCGGTTTCCTGGTCAAAGGACACCCGAAAGGTGGGATCTTCGTCGCTTAATTTACTCAGCGAGTCACTGAGTTTCTCCTGATCCGCTTTCGATTTCGGTTCAATGGATACGGCAATTACGGGTTCAGGAAACTTCATGGATTCTAAAATCACTGGTTTATCGGGGGCAGCTAATGTCTCTCCGGTACGGGTGAATTTCAATCCCACCGCCGCCGCAATATCACCAGTAAACACCTGATCGATATCTTCCCGCCGGTTGGCATGCATGCGCAGAATTCTTCCCAGTCGCTCTTTTTTACTATTATTGGCATTGATAACATAAGAACCTGTTTTGACTGTTCCGGAATATACCCGGAAGTAAGTGAGTTTACCCACATACGGATCAGTCATGATTTTGAAAGCCAGGGCGGTAAATGGTTCTTTATCATCCGGTTTTCGTAAAACCTCTTTTTCGGAGCGTGGATCAATCCCCTTTACTGGAGGAATATCCAGTGGGGAAGGTAAATAATCAACCACCGCATCCAGCAAACGCTGAATACCTTTATTTTTAAAAGCCGATCCCAGTAAAACCGGGACAATATGACATTCGATCGTTCCTTTTCGAATAGCCGCTTTAATCTGCTTTTCATCGATCGGCCGACCTTCCAGATACGATTCCATTAAATGGTCGTCATATTCCGAAGCGGCTTCGATGAGATGTGTCCGATATTCATTCACCTGGTTTTGCAAATCTCTTGGAATTTCTTGTTCAACCCAGGTCGATCCCAGACTGCTTTCATCATAGATAACCGCTTTCATTTTAATGAGATCAACTAGGCCGGTAAAAAGATCTCCCTGCCCCAATGGAATCTGAACGGCGATAGGTCGAGCGTTCAGTCGGATTTTTATCATTTCCAAAACATGATAGAAATCCGCACCGATGCGATCCATTTTGTTGACAAAAGCGATCCGCGGTACTTTATACCGATCTGCCTGCCGCCATACCGTCTCTGACTGCGGTTCTACTCCACCTACTCCGCAGAACAGGGCGACTGCTCCATCCAGTACCCGCAATGAACGCTCCACTTCGGCCGTAAAATCAACATGACCAGGAGTATCGATAATATTAATTCGATAATCCTGCCAGTAACAAGTGGTTGCCGCGGAAGTAATCGTAATTCCTCGTTCTTTTTCCTGTTCCATCCAGTCCATGGTGGCAGATCCTTCATGCACTTCACCCATTCGGTGCACTCGCCCGGTATAAAACAGGATACGCTCAGTCGTGGTAGTTTTACCTGCATCGATATGAGCCATGATTCCTATATTCCGTGTTTTTTCAATGGGATACCGTTCTGCCATTTACCATAGACTCCAAAATAAAACCTCTTACCATCGGAAATGAGCAAAAGCCCGGTTGGCCTCTGCCATTTTATGGGTATCTTCCTTCTTTTTAATTGCTGATCCTTCATTTTTGAAAGCGGCCATAATTTCATTCGCCAACCGCTCCGACATCGCCCGTTCAGAACGCTGACGGGCAAAGGTCACCAGCCAACGAATAGCCAGTGAACGTCGTCGCTGTTCGCGTACTTCAACCGGCACCTGATATGTCGCACCGCCCACCCGGCGTGAACGAACTTCCAAAATGGGCGCAACATTCTCCATCGCTTTTTTAAAGACCACCAACGGATCTTGCTTCATTTTCTGCTCAATAAGATCCATCGCGGTATAGAAAATGGTCTCTGCCTTGCTCTTTTTCCCTTCACGAATCAGGCCATTGATGAATTTACTGACCAATTCGCTTTTATATTTGGGGTCAGGCAATACTTTTCGTTCTGGTGCTCTTTTACGCCTCATAGGAACCTCAAATCATTATGCTTTCTTTGGCTTCTTTGTACCATACTTTGAACGGCCCTGCATTCGGTCATTCACTCCGCCTGTATCCAGAGTGCCTCGAATGATATGATAGCGAACCCCTGGCAAATCTTTTACCCGGCCTCCCCGAATAAGGACCAGAGAGTGTTCCTGCAGATTATGTCCTTCACCAGGAATGTAGGCCGTTACTTCAATTTGATTCGTCAGACGAACTCGGGCCACTTTACGCAAGGCGGAATTCGGTTTTTTGGGAGTGGTGGTATAGACTCGAGTACACACTCCTCTCCGCTGGGGAGAACCGCCCAGGGCCGGAGCTTTTCCTTTTCGTTCTACTTTTTTTCGCCCATTTCTTACGAGCTGATTAATCGTTGGCAATGCCGCCTCCTAATAATTTTTAAAAAATACAGACTTTCAATTTAATATTTCGAAATAATTTTTACAATCCATTTTTAAAATCATTCCTTCACCGGAACTGGCTCACTGACCTGCGTTTCTTTGTCAGATTCAGTTTTTACTTCAATGTGCAATTGTTCGAATTTTTTCATGCCGGTGCCGACCGGAATGAGGTTTCCTACAATCACATTTTCTTTCAATCCAAACAGATAATCTACTTTTCCCGCCACGGCAGCTTCTGTTAATACCCGAGTCGTTTCCTGGAACGATGCCGCACTGATAAAACTATCGGTCGTCAAAGCTGCCTGAGTGATACCTAACAGAATGGGTTCAGAAGTAGCGGGTTCGGCATCTCTTCCTTCGGCGGGCTTTTTATCAGATTTCTGCAATTGACGGTTGGTATATTCGAATTTCAACTTATCAACCAGCTGACGTTTTCGAAAGCGCGAGTCTCCTGGTTCGGTGATCACTACCTTATTTCGAATTTTTTCGTTTTCTTCTTTAAAGACTACTTTATTGACCGTATCCCCTTCCAGGAAGCGGGTATCACCCGGATCGATCACTCGCACTCGCTGCATCATTTGCCGGGCAATGACTTCGATATGTTTGTCATCGATACTCACCCCCTGCAAACGATAAACTTCCTGAATCTCATTGACCAAATATTCCTGTACCTTATTAGGTCCTAATATCTGCAAAATATCCTGAGGGGCGATCGCTCCTTCCGTCAACATTTCGCCAGCTCTCACATAATCCCCATTATGCACTAATACATGCATACTGTAGGGAACAAGGTATTTCTTCTTTTCCAGCGTTCCTTCCACAATCACTTCTCGAATCCCGCGTTTAATGGTACCAAAGCGCACCACGCCATCAATTTCACTGACGATCGCTTGCTCTTTGGGTTTGCGGGCTTCAAATAATTCAGCCACTCGTGGAAGACCACCGGTAATGTCACGCGTTTTTCCAATTTCTCTTGGAATTCTGGCCAGAACTGTGCCTGCTTTTATTTTCTGACCATCAGCAACGCGAATTTGAGCTTTTACTGGAAGAATATGAGTGGCAATCTCAGTGCCCTTTGCATCCAATATTTTTATGTGCGGACTCAAGTTTTTATTGCGGGACTCAATAATGACCCTTTGTTTTTGCAAAGTTTGTTCGTCCAATTCCTCCCGGGCGGTGACATTTTCCACAATATCCGCATACTTTACTTTACCCGATTTTTCCGCTAGAATAACCGTAGAATAGGGATCCCATTCAAAGAGAATCTGCCCCTTTTTCACCAATGTTCCCTCTTTCACCAGCACATTGGCACCAGCCGGAACTGTATATTTAACCAGCGAACGATCCTGCTCATCAAGAATATGAATTTTACCATACTGACCAATAGCGACTGTTTTAGGAATCACCTGACCATCCTGTTCCTCTTCTCCTTGCAAGAGTCGCAAATTCTCATATTTAATCTTTCCATCGAATCGTGCCATCACCTGGGACTGGGCAGCAATGCGCCCGGCAATACCGCCGATATGGAATGTACGCAGGGTGAGCTGAGTACCCGGTTCACCGATACTTTGAGCCGCCATAATTCCAACCGCTTCACCGATGCTGACCAGCTTTCCTGTAGCTAAATTCCGACCATAACATAAACTACACACTCCTCGTTCAGCCTCGCAGGTCAATACCGAACGAATCTTAATCGATTCAATAGCCGACTCATCAATGATGGCCGCTTTATCTTCATCAATCAATTCGCCTGATTTAATAATGAGTTCACCCGTCAGAGGATCGTATACGTCGTCCACCGAAACACGCCCCAGCACACGATCGGCCAGGGATTCAATGATTCTCTCTCCTTCTTTGATGGGATAGGTTTCAATTCCCAGAATTGTTCCGCAGTCGTATTCGGTGATCATGACGTCCTGCGCCACATCGACTAATCGGCGAGTCAAATATCCAGCATCAGCGGTTTTAAGAGCAGTATCGGCCAATCCCTTTCTGGCGCCGTGAGTAGAGATAAAATATTCCTGTACAGTCAGTCCCTCAAAGAAATTAGCGGTAATCGGGTTTTCGATAATCTCACCCGTTTGACCAGTTAAGGTTTTCTGAGGCTTGGCCATTAATCCACGCATCCCGGCCAGCTGACGGATCTGTTCACGACTCCCTCGTGCTCCTGAATCGGACATCATATATAGAGAATTAAAACCAGCTTTATGATCTTTTAAAATCTTGAATAAATCGGCGGAAACCTGTTCGGTGACGCGCGTCCAGATATCAATCACCTTATTATAGCGTTCTCCGTCGGTAATGATACCCATTTGATATTGCTGTTCCAATTGTCGCACTTCTTCATACGCACGACGCACAATTTCTTCCTTGCTTTCGGGGATCACCACATCATCCAGACCGATACTGGAACCGGCCAGGGTAGAATAACGGAATCCCAGGGCTTTTAAATTGTCTAAAAAATTGACCGCTGGAACATTTCCAATTTTTTTAAGAACATTGGAGATCAAACTCTCCAAGGTTTTTTTGGACATGGTTTGATTGACAAAACCAACTTCCGGAGGAACGACCTGGTTAAACAAAACTCGACCGACTGTCGTCTCAACCAGCTCACCGTTCACCCGTACTTTTATGATGGCATGCAGATCCACTTTTTTATCATCATAAGCGATAACTACTTCCTGGGGTGAAGAGAAGATTTTACCTTCACCGCTAACACCTTTTTTCTCCTTGGTGAGGTAATAGCATCCCAGCACCATATCCTGGGAGGGAATGGCTAATGGACGCCCATTTGCCGGTGAGAGAATATTATGAGAAGAAAGCATCAGCAACCGTGCTTCCATTTGCGCTTCGTAAGAGAGCGGGACATGCACAGCCATCTGGTCGCCGTCAAAGTCGGCGTTAAACGCGGCGCAGACCAGCGGGTGGAGCTGGATC
>CAYMXZ010000042.1:0-19830 GCA_964394475.1 uncultured Caldithrix sp.
AGCCCACCAGAAAAATGACCAGAACCCATACCACAAAAATTTTCAGATAAAAACTACTCACTAACCCGTCCTGAAAGTTCTGAGAAAATTTTAATTTCATCTGCGTTTCTCCTCATTCCTCGCAGATGAAACAGTTGAATTGTAGTCGTTGTGAAAAAAATGAGTGACCATTATTACCATAACCTGGATAATGGAATGCACCTTCAGGGCATTGTGATTAATTGAGGCTCATCCCGATGATCAGACCCACGATTAAACCAATCATAATAAAAATCCCGCAAACCACTACCCCTACGGCCAGATTCCCTTTTTCCAGTTCATTGGGAATATCAAAGTGCGTAAATCGATTGATCAATCGGTAGGTAATTATAGCAGATGCAATACCTAAAATGACACCCATGATGGCATAAATTCCATTAAGAAAAAGAGGGGATTCAAACCACATGTAAGATTCTCCACACTTATAGTTTTTTCACTTTTATTTAATAGATTTTAGCATAGCGGTCTATCCACTTAAAAAGTAAATACGCACCGCTACTGACCAGAATTCCTTCTACAAAAAGACCCGCTCCGATTGCCAGTCCTACCGCGCCACAAAACCAGATCGATCCTGCCAGACGGATGCTTAAGAGACTTCCTTTCTGTTTTACAATAACAATCATGCCGAGCAGAGCGATTCCTAACATGAGAGATTGGAGCATTTGAGAAGGTAAGGTGAGAATAAACGGACTCAGGCTCAGGCTGGCAATCATACACAAACACGCTCCCAGGGCGATCAATAGTAAAGATGAAAGATGGCCCCGTGGTTGATCCGGAATGGAAGACCAGCTAACCAGGAAAACACATAAAAAGGTAACGACAAACTTGATCACATTGAGGAGAATACCAGCAAAAAATGAATTCATTCATCCGTCTGTATTTTTGGAAAGTTTACGCATTTCGTATCAAATTGTCAATTTGTTTTTCCAATTATGAGTGATGAAGATTGAAACTGCTGTTCATGATATTCAAGCAACGCCTGCTGGACATAGGCTTTGGTCTCATCACCCTCTACTTCACTTCCGGTAAACTGCTGCAGTAAGGTATTCTGATCGGCAGCCGGAAAGGTATAGAATAACTCCTCCAGATACCAGCTAAAACCAGGATTTTTATTAACCTGTGACCAGACATAAAATAATGGCAACAGAATGTTGAGAATAAATAAACGGCAACGCATTTTACCCATCGTTTTCCGCGGTAAAGTCTGATACCCTAAAAATTTCACTAAAATCGGACCGAATTCCACACTCAAGGGAAGGCAAAGTACATCTTCCAGTTCGGCTAATAATAAGTCTAATTCCTTTCGCTGGCAGAACAGATGTAATAATTGTTCAAAAAGTGATTTTTCCTGAAAATGAAATAAAATCTGCGCATACCCTGCCAGGCGGAAATAGGGATTATTGAGAGGTCGGAGGCGAGCGAAATTCCAATGAATTATTCCCATTCGGGAAAGCGGAAAAATTGGTAAGAATTGTTTTCGGATATGATGAGCAAAGCGATACCACAGGTCAGATTCCGCGGATAAGGGATGAGGTAATGGTCGGTCGAGCAGACCTCCCTGCCAGGCCAGAAGTGTCCAGAAAATCAGTGGTGAGCGTTGTAAAGGATGTACAGCGGCCAGGATTTTATCGGGCGGCATTTTTTTCACTAATTCCACAAAAGGGACACTGTTCTTACTGTAGCCTAAGGATTTAGCCAGCCCGATGAACACTGCCGTGTTCCAGTTAAAATCATTCACCCATTGCCGAATTTCATCACATTTGCGATAGAAACGGTGCCACGCTAATTGCTGAACCTGGTCTGAGGTTAAACGAAAATTACCATATTTTTCCTGCTCCGTTATTTTTGCTTCCCCCAGTTTCTCCATATACTTTAACCACTCGTCAACACCATATCGTAAATGCCGGGAAATAATAAAATGGGGAAAGCGTTGTATTAATTCGGGGAAAATTTCCTGGGAAATATCCCAGAGAACATGCAGGATAACCTGGTTATACCGACGATCGGAATCATGGCCATGATGATACCAATCCTGCCAATCACGATGGACCTCGATATCTCCTCGCATCAGGACCCCATCCACCTTAATCAGAGCGTGCAGAAAGTCAGGCCCGTTATCCAGGTTACATTGTCCGGGTTCAATGATTTCCAGGGTGCGACCATCCGAAGTCTTCCACCCGGAAATCAACAATTCAGGATGTTGCAAAGTCCAGGAAAGATAATACTCGGGAAAGGTTATACTTTTGCGCTCATGAGAATTTGCTTGCATAAAAGCCTCCCATCATTTATATTTATTACGATTATAATATAACAATTATAATATTAATAGTCAAGGATTATTTCTTTAGGAGTAAAAAAATATGGAAAACTACCAACCCGCCAAACGGATTCGGGAAATCATGCGCCGAAAGAACTTGACTCAGGAGCAGCTTTCCACCCTGTTGGGAATCAGTCAACCGGCGGTTTCCCTTTACCTACAGGGTCGGATGCCACCCGCTGATGTCCTTTACCAAATTGCTCAACTGGATAACACTACCGTCGAATGGTTATTAACTGGCCAGGAGAAGGATAAACCAGTGGTCAGAGAAAAATCAGCTGCTTATGGGGAACAGCACCCGCTCCTGAAGATGTGGGATCGCTTACCGGCCGCCATTCAAAAAGATCTGCTCAGCTTAATTCGCCATCTGCTGGAATTGGAATAAAAACTGACACTGACACGAAGATATAAAACAGAGGTTTCAAGAAGCCGAAAATCTATGGTGGGAACAGGTTTAAGGCAGACGGTCAGGATTGCCGGTCGCGCAATGAATTGACCAACAGAAATAATTGATTGGCATCATTTAACGGTTGTACTTTTTCCAGAGAATCGAGGGCATCCTGAATATAAAAATCGATGAGAGATTGGATTTGCTCGGCGATACCCAGTTCAAAAAGTACTTCTTTTAATTCAAGCAAAGAGCGAAAATCGGTCAGGCGAGAGGGGTATTTCTTCATCAAATCGGGTGACTGTCCAATGACTTCCTGGTATTTCAGGGTTACGTAAGTTTTTTTATTCAGTTTTAAATCGCTGCCAACTTTTTTTCCCAATGACATTTCTTCACCGGCATAATCTAACCAATCATCCTGGATTTGAAATCCGATTCCCAACGAGTTTCCAAAATTTTCCATGGCATGAATTTCATTGGACTCTGCTTCTCCCAGGATAGCACCTAGCTGACAGGAAAGTTTAAACAGCCAGGCGGTTTTTTTACTGATCATATTCAGGTATTCGGCCAGGCTTACCTGTTCCCGCGCCTCAAACTCCTTGTCCAGGGCCTGTCCTTCGCATACCTTAATCAAGGCCTCATTGAAAAGATGTAACACCCGGGCCAGATGGCGAGGATCACATTGCAGCATTTTCTGGTAAGCTAAACCAATCAGGGCATCTCCTACCAGAATGGCCACATCCTCACCCCATTTTTTATGGATGGTAAAACGACCGCGCCGCAAATCATCTTTGTCCATAATATCATCATGAATCAAAGTAAAATCATGAAATAATTCGACTCCCAGAGCAGCGGGCATGGCCTGTTCCAACTCTCCACCCACTGCCTGGCAGGAGAGTAAGGTGAGCAGGGGTCGGATTTTCTTTCCAGGTGCTTCCAGAAAATAAAGGATTGGTTCTTTTAATGAAGTCGGCAAATCAGAGTTTACACTTTCCTGTAGTTCGCGTTGCAGCGTATCGATAAGGGGATATAAAGTTTGAAAAATGGCCACGAGGCACCTTTTTATTTAAAGCTTTTAAAAATGTCCAGGATTTCTTTTTTGCTTTTTGCTTCTTTTAGTTTTTGGATGGTCTCATTTTCTCGAAAATTACGGGTAATCTGTGCCAGAATTTTAATGTGTGGCCCGGATGTATCACGAGGTGAAACGACTAAAAAAATAAAATGGGCCGGTTTTCCGTCCAGGGAGTCAAAGTCCAATCCTTCCCGGCTGATGCCAAAACTCACCAGCAGTTCCCGGCAGGCCACGGTCTTGGCGTGAGGAACGGCTAATCCGTTTTCCAGACCAGTGCTCAGATATTGTTCGCGCTCAATTAAGTCATGTAAACAGGTGTCACGATCTTCGATTTTTCCGGTTTTCACCAACAGATCCAACAATTCTTCAATCACCTGGTATTTGTTTTTACCCTGAAGATTCTCGGCGATCAATTGTTCGGTCAACAATTCATCAAGTCCCATTTAGCCTCCAAAATCATGGAAAAATCTAATAAGTGCCTGCCTGAATTCCAAACGCAATTTGAGAGAGTCAGGCTCGAAAAACCCTAAAAAAATTCCAGGGCTTCAAAAAAATTCCTGAAGGGGTTACTTACAGATAAGATTGAAGCGTGTCGTTTTCGAACAGGCGGGAAACCTGTTTTTCCGCATCGATTATTTTTACCTTATGGTAGTAACAGCCTTTCCTGGTGCATCCTTCGATGATCCCTCCTTTGGGGAGGTAGCATACAAACATGGGTGATGAGCACCGCTGGCAGGTTTCCTGTCGATCTACCAGACTTACTCCACAGATCGGGCAGAATAATTCCACCACTGCTCCCTTGGGTGGTTTGATCCCTTCTTCGATGTTATCAAAACTGCCGTAAACTGGATCCAGGTAAAGCATCCCTTCTTTATCGTGGTATTTCAGTTTTAATTTAATGGCCGGATAACCGTGGATCTTATGTTCAGGATCGCACAGCAGATGTTTCTTCTGGCAATATACATGTTCTACATGAATCTTTTTCGACGGGACTTCAACCTCGATTTCCAGTTTTTCTTTTTTTGGCATCTTGACCTCTATAAAAAATGAGATTCGTTATATCATATAAATAATATAAAAATCAATTTATTACGATCAACACTATATTTTTAAAAAAATCCCGGTCTTTTTCGGAAAATTTTAGAAGGTTTTTGAGATTTCGGTCGGCGGGCGCAACCCTCCGCTTACCGCCATCATCAGATCCATCCCCAAACTGAGTAGTTTAGGGGGTTTCATGTCCTCACCTCCATTTTATGATGAAGCAAAAATCATTTGCTCAAAATCATCTTGCGCACTCCCATAAAATCACCGGCTCGCAATTGATAGAAATAAATTCCAGATGGTAGAGGCCTTCCATCAAAAATCAACTCATGTGATCCAGCTGGTTGTTTAGCCGTCACTCGGTAGACTTCCTGTCCCAGAAGATTGTAGACTCTAAAATCGATTTCTCCTGCCTTTTTCAAAGTGTACGCAATCCGGGTTTCAGGATTAAAGGGATTGGGATAATTCTGGGATAAACTATACTCATACATTATCGGATTATCCTTCCCAATAGCAGTGGGAATAAAATCGGCATAGGAGCGCGGTTGAATTTGATAGCCCTCAAAATAAGGAGCGCTATTATCATACTGCCCTCCAATCCCCACCAGGGTGATTGGCCAGGTTGGTTCGGGATTGCCACCGATATCAGTGGTTCCTACAATCCGCAAGGTTAGATCACCACTACCATCATTAATGGTAAGATTATAGCTGGTATCCGGAGCGGTTAACCATGTGCCGGAGACCAATGACACATTATCAATGCTTATCAATCTGCTTTCATACTCTTCACCCATATCCTCAATATTGATCTCGATGGGAGCTGGGAGGGGATTCCCGCTGCTTAAAACTACAGCTTTAAAATTAGTGACTTCAACTTTTCCATTATAGACATCGATGGTTCCAACCACTTCCAGGCTATCTCCCTGGGCATATTGAGTGGAATCGGCAGTATAATCAAAATCAAAAATATTGATGCCGCCGGTGTTATCCTGCATGTAAAAATCATAATTAGTGATGGAGAAGACTCCGGTAGAAACCGTGACGATTCCACGCAGGCGGGCCAGATGATTCAAATGCACGGGTAATCCATTGGCATCCAGCTGAGAATGAAACATTCCCAGCTCAGGAATACCGATGATCACTTTATATTGTTGAGAGGTACTGCTCACTCCATTTCCCCGGGCTTTCACCCAGTAAATAAAACTGGATCCATTGGGTTGTCCCGGCACGGTGGCTGAATAACTATCTCCACCGACCGAACTCATGGGCATTGAATCCAAATTGGCTGGATTAAGGTTGGTATAATAATATAGATTGACTGAATCGATGGTCCCGGAAGCAATTGTTACATCACAGGTAATGTCGAAAGGTTGATTGGGCGGAAAAGGCTGATATAATATATTATTTATAATTGGAGCATTTATTGCAGGACCCAAGATTTCAACATCATCGATGTAAATTGTACCTTGCCCAGGCCATGGAGAAACATCATAAAACCTCATTTCAAAATCTAAACTAATAGCATCAGGAGGAGAATTTGTCTGATAAGTATATAACTGCCAATCAGGGTTATCATTAGTATAAATATTACCTGGATCGAGTTGTATAGAACTACCTGAGGACAAATTCCAATAACCCCATATACGAAATCTTGCGGCTGGATCATTATCAAGAACCCAAATATTAAATGTGTATGAAGTGTTTCCAATAATATTAGTTATAGTTTGGCCAATACGTTGAGTTTCTGTTGATGTAAAATTTACTTTCGCTGATAATAGACCAGTATGCACTAAAATATTTTCAGGGGTCATAGTTATGTTTGAAGTTTTAATCAACCAATTATCCGGTAAATTTCCTGTCCAGTTTTCAAATCCTCCATTTTGAACTAAATTCACTTGTGAATAATTAAATGTTGAATATATTAGCAATAAGTAAAACACCTTTTTCATTTTACCTCCAATAATTATTTAAGAAAATTTTCAATTTATATTTTTGTAGTAATTTATATAATATTTTTAAATTATTCAATAAACCTAATCAAAATAATTTTTTCCCTGCCAGCATTGCTGGCGAATTAACTCCCGTTCAATCTGTCGTTGAATTTCTGCGCCTCGCACTCCCCAATCCGGCGCAATCAACATCCCGGGTGGAGTCTCCCCCGCCAGCCGCTGAATTTTTATGTCCGGACGCAAAAAGGTTAAAAATTCTACCACCAGCTGAACATACTCCTCATACCCCAATAAAGCAAAAGGCTCTTCCTGGTATTTTTTGGCCAGAACGGTTTGAGGAACAATATGCAGATGATGAATTTTTAGATCATCGATCGGATATCGGGAAACAATCCTGGCGGTGTCAATCATCATCTCCCGCGTCTCGACCGGAAACCCTAAAATAAGGTGAGTGCAAATGGCAATACCCCGACCGGCCGTCATCTCCACCGCCTGCACCCAACTCTGAAAATCATGCTGTCGATTGATCCAGTATAATGTCTCATCATAAGGTGATTCCAGTCCATATTCAATGGTGATAAAATATTTTTCGGCTAACTCCTGCAAATAGGCAATCTTCTCTTCATCAATGCAGTCGGGTCGAGTACCAATGGACAGCCCGATCACCTGCGGATGCTGCAAGGCCTGGGAATAGATTTTCTTCAATTCAGGCAAGGACGCATAGGTGTTGCTGTAGGGCTGAAAATAAACCATGAATTTATTGGCCCGGTAACGCCGGGAAAGAAATTCAATCCCGGATTGCACCTGCTCGCTAATGCTCAATTCCGGCCGACAATAGCCAGGTGTGAAACTGTCATTGTTGCAGTAAATGCATCCGCCGAAACCTTTGCGACCATCACGGTTGGGACAGGTGAAGCCAGCATCCACAATCACTTTCTGCACCCGACTTCCAAATTTCTTTTTAATAAAATCCCCATAAGCATTAAAGGGACGAGAACTGCCCCAGGGAAAAATCCGGGAGGATTTATGTAAAACCTTTTTGGTATTCAGAGACATCACATTCGGCATCGTTTTTTTAAATTAATTTTTTCCTTGAATATAAACACCATCAGCTTATATTTGCAATCAGAAGCACGGAAAAAATCACTCTTAGAAAGTTACTATCAGTTTGGCATAACATTTCTCAATTGTTCGTGTACTGAATTCAGGTAAGGAATAACGGTGATTCCAAAAAGCGATGACAAAATTTCAGGGAGATTAATTTTACCCAATTTTTTCATTCTGGTAAGTATATTTATCTCATTTCTGGTTGAACCACTGCCGGCCGAGGCTCATCTTCAATTTACCGCTCACTATCCCCGCATTATCCTGAAAAACATTCCGTTTGAAATCAAAATTCAGCCCGAGATGAATTTTTACCGGCAAAATTTTCAGAAGACATTATCTCTGGTGGTAATTGACAACTTCTCTCAAAAAGTGATTTACTCCGATTCCATACGCATCGATTCTCTCAGCACCTTTCCGCTGTCGTTGTCCCGGCTGACCAATGATAAGATTGGTGAAGCCAATCTTACTCTTCAGTGGGGAGAAGCATCCCGGCAGATTACAATGCAGGTTTTACCTCCCCTTTTAAGTATTCTGCCACCCCTGCTGGCCATCTTGCTGGCATTGATTACTCGCCAGGTGATCCTGGCTTTATTTTTTGGAATCTGGTTAGGGGTTACTTTCATCTATGATTTTAATCCCCTGCTGGGATTCCTTCACACGCTGGACGAATATATTGTGAATGCCTTACTATCGCCGGATCGCATTTCTATCCTGATTTTCAGTCTGGTGCTGGGAGGAATGGTGGGAGTGATCAGCCGCTCCGGAGGAACGCAAGGTATTGTGGAGAAATTGAAACTATATGCCAGGAGCCGGCGAATGGGACAACTGGTCACCTGGGCGATGGGAATTATCATCTTTTTCGACGATTATGCCAATACTCTGATCGTGGGAAATACCATGCGCCCACTGACCGATAAACTGAAAATCAGTCGGGAAAAGTTGTCATACTTCGTTGATTCCACAGCTGCTCCGGTGGCCAATATCGCCATCATCTCCACCTGGATTGGCTATGAGATCAGTCTGATCAGTCAATCCTTCACCAATCTGGGCATCACTGATAATGCCTATATCACTTTTATTAAGACCATTCCTTATAATTTTTATCCGATCTACACGATCTGTTTTGGATTTTTCGTGGCATATCTTCTGCGAGATTTTGGCAGTATGTACAGAGCCGAACAGCGAGCCTATCACAGCGGGACCGTTTTGCGGGAGGGTGCCATGCCGCTCTCTGATCTCACTGCCAGCGATATGATCGCCGATGACCAGACTCCTTTGCGCTGGTATAATGCGCTGATACCGATCGGAATGGTTATCCTGGCCGTGATTTTCGGATTGATTTACACCGGCTATACAAAATTCGCAGGAAGCGACATCGGTTTAGAGGGAAAAAGCTGGATACAACAGATAAGTGTGATCGTGGGAAATGCCAATTCCTTTGCAGTTCTGATGTGGGCCTCTTTCCTGGGCTCTATCACTGCCATTCTGCTGGCCATTGCTCAGCGAATTCTGAATATTCAGCAGGCGATGGAAGCCTGGGTGAAGGGGATTCGCTCCATGATCATGGCGGCCATCATTCTCACCTGTGCCTGGTCCATTGGTACCATCTGTCAGGAATTGTTTACGGCTGATTATGTGATTCATCTAACTCAGAAGTTTTTAACTCCTCACTGGTTGCCGCTCATCACTTTTCTTACGGCGGCGGTCATCAGTTTTGCTACTGGCACTTCCTGGGGCACTATGGCCATCCTGATGCCGATCGCTATCCCGCTGGCCTTCAAATTTCCACTGGAACAGCCCGGCATCGATCCCACCCATGCCTCCAATCTCATGTTGAGCACCACCGCGGCGGTGCTGGCCGGTGCCACTTTTGGCGACCACTGCTCCCCGATTTCCGATACCACCATCATGTCCTCCATGGCCTCTGGAGCGGATCATATCGATCATGTACGCACTCAATTACCTTACGCTGTAACGGCGGCTCTTATTGCCTGCTTTCTGGGATATTTACCAGTAGGGTTTGGTCTCAGCGACTGGTGGGTACTGGGATTTGGAATTTTGGCCACCTTCCTGGTAGTGAGGTTTATCGGCAAAAAAACTGGATAAGAGTAATTCCACTTATAATGACTTAAGGGTGAGCCAGCCGGATAATCCAGAGGGTCATCCATGACAATATCCTTAATTAAAAACCCTCGAAGAGGCCGGCCAGAGAATTACCAAAAACAATATCTATGCAGGAGCGACCGGTTCAATCGCCTGGTTATTAAAGAATTTATTCTATTAAAAATGAAACACAAAAATTTATTTTGTTGATATTATTGGGACGTATCATATTGAAAAAAAATTGACGTGTAGGAGATGCGATGCAGAATAAATTGACGTTGCGGATGAATAATGACCTGATCATCAAAGCAAAAAAATTCGCCCGTAAAAGGGGTAAATCGTTATCCCGGCTGGTATCGGAATATTTCAAGTATTTACTTCCAATGAAAATTCAAATAAATTTACACTACCCCCACCTGTCAAATCTCGGTATGGTTCGCTATCTGACAGTCAGGTGAATGAATCCGATTATAAAAAATATATCCGGGATAAATACCTGTGAAGATCCTATATGATACCAATGTCATCCTGGATGTCATGTTGTTGAGAAAACCCTTCTTTAAGGTTTCCTCATTTCTTTTCGCAGAAGTAGAGAAGAAAACGATTGAGGGATTTATTTACTCGACTACCATTATCACCATTCATTATCTGTTCCGTAAAGTGAGGGGACTCAGGCAGGCCTGACAACAAATCGAAAATCTGTTTCATATTTTATAAGTCGCTCTGGTTGATCAAACGGTTTTAGAGAAATCGCTTCATTCCTCCGGGGCTAAACCCATTACCTCCCGGATCTGCTCCCAGCTGAATCCTTTTCCTTGCAGAAAACGCACCAGTTTTTCCCGGGATTTCCGCTTTTTTTCTTTCGAATGAGTTCGCAAAAATTTTTCACTCAACCGCCGGGCAATTTCGGCTTCCTGCTCAGCCGGATAAAGTGATTGCAACAGCGGTTCGAAAATTTCGGCTGGAATTCCCCGCTCCAACAGCTTCTGACGCAATAACATTCTTCCCACCGGACGCAATTGCAATTCGTTCTGAATGAAAATTTTGGCAAATTCTTCATCATTCACTAAATCCAGTTTCTCCAGTTCATCCAGAGCGGGTTCAATAACTGATAAGCGATACCCGCGCTCTCGCATCTTTCGGATTAACTCTGTGCGGCTGTGCGGACGCAGAGCCAACAAGCGCATGGCCTGATCTTTGGCCTGCCGGACCTGATCAATCTGCACCATCTCCAGAAATTCCTGCTCAGAAAATTCCTTATTCGGAACAATACCGAATTGAGCCACCGACTCCGGAGTGAAAACAAGTTCCTGACCATCCTCCAGAGCGACAACAAAACGCTCTATTCGACCCAATTTTAGCTGGAGATTAGTAATTTTAGGCATGGTCCCATGGAAGATTAAAGATGAAAGACGAAAGATGAAAGACTAAAGGGAGTTTGGTAGTTGAAATGGTTGTAGGGCAGAGGTAAAAATATTTACTATAATTTAAGTATTTCTGATTAAAAAAAATTAAAATCGCATCCCTATTCTCATTTCATCTTTCATCTTATTATTTACAAACATCTCACCTTTGCCCGGTATTAATTGGCTTTTTCCGTTTTTTTACTGCTTTTTTCTGGAGCGGGTTTTTCCGGTTTTTCTTCGACCTCAGTCTCGCCAAGCATTCCCAATTTTTGCTTTACCAGCGTCTCGAGTTTCTGCCGGAATTCCGCGTTTTCCTTAATAAAATTCTTAACATTTTCCCTGCCCTGCCCCAAACGGTCATCTCCAAAAGAATACCAGGTACCACTTTTTTGAACAACATTCAGTTTCGCCGCCAGATCCAGTAAATCCCCTTCTTTGGATATTCCTTCATTATACATAATATCGAATTCGCATTCCCGGAACGGCGGGGCGAGTTTGTTTTTCACCACCTTCACCCGGGTCCGATTACCCACTGTTTCCTCTCCCTCTTTGATCGATGCCACGCGTCGAATATCGATGCGGATGGACGTATAGAATTTCAGGGCCCGGCCGCCGGTGGTGGTTTCCGGATTACCAAACATGACCCCGATCTTTTCCCGCAGCTGATTAATAAAAATAACGGAGGTATTGGATTTACTCACGGTCGCTGTGAGTTTACGAAGAGCTTGTGACATTAACCGTGCCTGCAGGCCCATATGGGAGTCGCCCATCTCACCTTCCAGCTCAGCCCGCGGTACCAGCGCCGCCACCGAATCAATAACCACCACATCAATCGCTCCGCTGCGCACCAGAGTCTCCACAATCTCCAGCGCCTGCTCGCCGGTATCCGGTTGCGAAACCAGTAGATTAATGGTGTCCACTCCCAACCGTCTGGCATATCCGGGATCCATGGCATGCTCTGCATCTACAAACGCCGCTAATCCCCCTAACTTCTGTGCCTCGGCAATGATATGCAGAGCTAAAGTCGTCTTCCCGGAGGATTCTGGTCCAAATATCTCGATAATTCGCCCGCGAGGAATACCCCCGATCCCCAATGAATAATCCAGCGAGATGGAACCGGTAGGGATGACATCCACTGTGCTCTTTACCCGGTCTCCCAGTCGCATGATTGAACCTTTTCCAAATTGGCGTTCAATCTGTGACATCGCCAGACCCAGCGCTTTTAATTTTTCTTCGTTCTGATTGGCCATTTTTTCCCCTTTTTTATTCACGTTAATTTTTACCGTTCAAGTTCTCAACTGCCATATTGGTAAAGAATCGCCATATAAATAATCTGTTCTCATGAGAACCATTCAGTTCCAGATATCGGATCAATATAAAAAATAGTTTTTATCAACATTATCATCTTTTTCTTAATATAATCATTTCCATAAAATTCTATCACTTTTTTGTTCATTATTTTAACCTGAAGATAATAGAAAATTTTTCTGGATGCTATATACTGCGCCGTGTGGTCGCAAATCGCTGCGCATGACCTGCACATTTTCCACCCGAAACTCTATTTCTGGAAATGGATAACTGGTAAAAGCCTGCATCAATTCATTCAGATGATCGGCGAATTTTATCCGGGCCAGTGTGAGATGGGGAGAAAACGGCCGCTCTTCCTGTGGAAATCCCCGCTGGTTTAATTCGATTTCAATTAATTTCTGGAGACTGAGCACCTTTTCTAATCCAGGTCCGGCGATTCCCACCCATAATACCCGCGGTCTGCGCAGCGAAGGGAAGGCACCTAATCCCGATGCCGTCAATGTAAATGCCGATGGGGCACTTTGAAAAATTTTCTCCATTCCCTCATATACTTTTAATACATCATCTTTGGTAAGATGTCCTAAAAATTTTAGCGTGAGATGAATGGATTCAGGCTTCACCCAATTTACTCCCTTCGAAAAAGCCCGTAGATGTTCTATAACTTTTTTTAACTCTGCCAGTAATGTTGGGGATAAAGGAACGGCAATAAATGTTCGAATTTTTTCACTCTCCGCATTTTTATTCATTTAATAATTCCTCATATATTTCTTCGCACCAGATCCAGAGCCGCCTGGGCGGCACGTTGTTTATTGGTTTCCCGATCGTTCCCAAATAGATATTTCTGAACCGTAAGCCGGGATCGATAGGACAATCCTATGTACACTAAACCGACTGGTTTGGTAGCGGTGGCTCCCGCCGGTCCGGCAATCCCGGTTGTGGATAATCCAATATCACTGCCGAATTTTTCCCGCACACCAACAGCCATTTCTTTCGCTACCTGCTCGCTTACCGCGCCTTCGGATTCTATTGACGATGCCTGCACGCCCAATAATTTAATTTTCGAGGCATTGCTGTAAGCAACTACTCCCCCCAGAAAATAATCTGAACTCCCCGGAACTCGGGTAAGCTTATCCTGAACCAATCCGCCGGTGATGCTTTCTGCGACCGCGATGGTCAATTTTTTATCGCGAAGCATATTTCCCAGAACAGCCTCCAACTCCAGATTTTCAGTAGTATAGATGAATTCTCCAATTAGATTATACAAAATTTTTTTGAAATTTTCAAATGTTTCATGACCCTGCCTTTCTTCTTCGCGCCTGATCACTCGCAGATCCACACCAGTCACTTTGGGCAAAAAAGCAATTTCATAGTCGGGAAAATTTTGGAGATGGGCAGCGATTTTTTCATAGAGGGCAGATTCGGGAATCCCGGTGGTACGAAACAGGTCAGTTTGGGTGTGGCACTGAGGACATTCCTGCTGCAAACGTGGAATGATGTTGAGTTCCAGCATCAGTTCCATTTCTCTGGGAACGCCTGGCATCACAAAAATCAGACGGTCGTTCTGTCGAAAAAGTAATCCAGGAGCAGTGCCAATCGTATTGGGAATAACCTCGGCGTTGTCTGGCACCATAGCCATTTGCCGATTAATTTCCGGCATGACCAAACCGCGTGCTTCAAAACGCTCTTTTACCTTTTGCAAAATATCCTCTCTAAAAACCAACTGGCTTTTAAAATATTCAACCAATACTGGTTTCGTCAGATCGTCAGGAGTGGGACCCAACCCACCGGTGATCAGAATGACCTGTGAACGCGACAGGGCGATATCCAGTGCCTGTCGGATGGCTCCTTTTTCATCCCGCACGGTTTGAATCCAGAGCACTGGCATCCCCATCTCCTGCAAACGACGGGCAACTAAAGTGGCATTGGTATTCACCGTGCTGCCGTTTAATAATTCATTCCCGACCGAAATAATCTCAGCTTTTGTCATAGAGAATAATTTTTTTATCTAAAATATAGAGAATTTTCAGCGGAAAGAAAAGTAAGCAAAAATTGCTATCCGATGAATTTTCTGAATCCTGTCTGAAGAGGATTGATTTCTCGCTGAGAGATTGTCAACCTCAAAAACTGAGGCATTTTTGTTCGGTGATCTTTTCTTTCACCTTCGCGAACAAAAAATTATTTTCGAATTTAGACAGACAAAAAATTGTTTTAGAGTTTTTCCAGAGCTATTCTATACTATTATAAGGGATGATTCATCATAATTTTTTACCTGTTTCGAATTCCATTAAAATGCTAAAAAATTTTTAAACAAAGACGATAATGAGAAACGGCCAATGCCGCGAATTTTGATGAGTAACAGTTATTTTGTAGACACATTCTCAACAATTGAAAGCTGGATGGTAATTTAAACTCTTTTTAGTGGGTGAAAAATTCGGTTCTTCGTTTAGAAATACCGTTAATGGTAGTTCCTTGATTTTCATTAAGCATTTTAATATATTGACATTTGTAATTTTAGATAGCCACACTGACTTAAAAGCAGGGGACTTTTAATGAAACCTAATTTGAAATTTTATCCGGTGTTTTGGTTATTGAGTTTATGGTTAGCGGTTAATACTGATTTGTATTCACAAAGAGCGGCCGCAGAACTTATTACCAGTTTGCCCACGCCAGCTTTTAAAGAAAATGTATCGGTGAAGAACGGTGAACGCTTCGTGTTATTCCACAACAATTATTTGTTTGCGGTGAACTATTGGGTAGGGATTCAGGTCTGGGATGTGAGTCAAATCGAAAAGCCTCGCAAAGTCTCCTTTCTTCCTACCAGTGATATGGTATACCATATCGCCATTCACGAGAATCGTTTATATGCCGCAAATAAGACCGAGGGGATTATCATCTTTGATATTTCAAATTTGGAACTCCCTTACGAAATAACTCGCATTAAAACCCCTGGCGATGCGTACTGGGTCGATGTGCATTATCCTTATCTTTATATTGCAATGGGCGGGGATGGATTCTGTATCATGGATATCAGTAATTTAAATGATCCCCGCACCCTGACGCTGGAAATCCCAGAAACCTGGATCTGGAGTCTGCAATATAAAGATGAAAAACTATTCGTTGCCGCCAAGCAGGGTGGTCTGGTTATCTATGATGCATCCAATCCCACCAGTCTTCTGAAAATAACCCAATACAAAACCGGTAATCATTGCCTGCAATTTCAGATCGAAGACAATCTGGCTTATATCGCAGATGGCCCCGGGGGGTTACTCATTCTTGATATTTCGGCTCCACGCCTGCCAAAACCGGTGGGCCGTTTTACCACTGCTGGTTTTACCCAACATGTTTTTAAGAGCGGCAATTATGCTTACCTGTCCAATCTGGAATTAGGTCTACTGATTGTGAAAGTGAACCAACCCCAAAATCCCCAACTGGAAGTCCGCTACATCACCGAGAGTCAGGCTTACAGTTCTTATAAGCATGATGTGTATGTTTTTCTGGCTTCTGATGTCAAAACTGAAATTTTGCGCCATAATAATCAGCCGATCTTAGAATCAATTGCCGATCAAACCATTGATGAAAATTTCAATTTTACTTTGCCCCTGAACGCCTTCGATCCAGATGGCGATCCCATTTATTTTGAAGCGAAAAATTTGCCACCCGGTGCTACTTTTGATGGTAAAAATGGTGTCTTTTCCTGGACGCCCACTTACGAACAATCGGGGGTTTACTCCGGAACAATATTTAGTGTGATAGAAAAAACCGGCAGTCGATTAAGCGATGCTGATACGGTCACATTCACCGTCCGGCATGTGAACCGGTTACCGGAATTGCCTGACATTGCCAATCGCCAGATTCCGGAAGATTCAACTCTGGTTATCCAGGTACCGGAAGGAAGTGATCCGGATAAAGAGGATATCGGAAAACTCACCTATCGTGTGGAGAATACACCGGAAGGTGCTCATTTTGATCCGATCAAGCGAAACTTCAGCTGGAAACCTACTTTCGATCAATCAGGAGTTTATATAGTCGATTTCGTTCTGGACGATGGAGCAGGAGGTATTGATCGAGACGCAGTGACCATCACGGTGCTGCATGTGGATCGACCGCCAAAGATTGATGTGATCGCCGATGCCGTCGTGGATGAAGCGAATTTGCTCACCGTCAGGCTGAGTGGCCAGGAACTTGATAAGGAAGATTTAGATAAAATCAGTTTCAGTATGTTTAACCTGCCTTCGGGGGCGGTTTTTGATCCGGAGACCCGCACCTTTAGCTGGACGCCTACCTATGAACAATCGGGCAGCTATAATCGAGTGAGTGCCGTAATGAAAGCCGGCAAGTTGTCCGACACCACTTTTTTCAACATTACGGTGAATCATATCAACCGTCCGCCGGTGCTGGCTGCATTAACCAATCAGCAGATAGATGAAAATAAAAAGCTGCGGGTGGTCATCAGCGGTTCGGATCCGGATAAAGAGGATGCTGGTAAATTAATTTTTTCAGCCGCAAACCTGCCTCCTGGATCCAGCTTCAAACCTGACTCATTGTTATTCAGCTGGACACCTACTTTCGAACAATCAGGTGTTTACAGTGATGTGCAATTCGTTGTGAAAGATCCGCAGGGATTAACAGATCAAAAATCAATCACCATTACGGTGAGTCATGTGAATCGACCGCCACAACTGGCCGAGATACCTCCACTGCAGGGGGATGAAAATCAGTTGCTGCAACATCAACTGGTGGGCAGCGATCCGGATGCGGAGGACCAGGGCAAATTAACGTATTCTGCTACTGGACTGCCGCAAGGAGCGACCCTGGATGCCATAAGCGGATTATTTTCCTGGACACCAACCTATGATCAATCTGGAGAATATGCGATCACCTTCACCGTGAGCGATGGTGTCTTAAAAGATAGTAAAATGACCGCGATGACCATTAATCATATCAATCGTCCACCGGTAATGGCCGATATTCCTCCCCAGACGGTTAAAGAAAATTCGGCACTCACCTTTACAGTATCCGGATCTGACCCCGATAAAGAAGACCAGGGAAAACTGGTTTATACGGCCGAAAATTTACCTGCGGGAGCAGTGTTTTCTGCAGCGACACGCACTCTCAGCTGGACTCCGACCTATGATCAGGCCGGAATTTATGAGAATATTTTCTTTAAAGTTTCCGACCCGGCTGGTCTGGGCAGTGAAAAAATGGCGCAAATCACAGTGATAAACGTTAACCGACCACCCGTCTTCACTACTATGGCGGCCATTAGCGGAAAAGAACAGGAACTCATTTCCTTTACTCTACAAGCCAATGACCCGGATAAGGAAGATGAAGGAAAACTCCGGTATAAGATTAATAATCTCCCGGTGGAAGCCACGCTGGATGCGGTGAGCGGTGTGTTTAACTGGACGCCTTCCTTTGATCAGAGCGGAAATTATACCCTGAATGCGGAAGTGGCAGATTCCAGTGGGTTATCCGCTCAGACCAAAATCTCCATCTCGGTTGCCAATGTAAATCGTCCGCCGGTTATCGAACCACTACCAACTGTTCCGGGAAAAGAAAATGAACCGCTGAGCATCGCCTTAAAATATTCTGATCCTGATAAAGAGGATCAGGGTAAGCTGCAGGTAAAGGTCAACAACTTACCGACCGGTGCTAAGGTAAACCCGGTCAATGGTATTATCAGCTGGACACCTACTTATGACCAGAGCGGAGAATATACTATCGATTATCTTATTACCGATAGCTTTGGAGCTAGCACGCCGGGCACCGTTCTGATTCAAATCGAAAATGTCAACCGAGCACCATCACTACCAGCCGCTGGTATGTTGACCGGAAAAGAAAATGAACCACTAAGCATTATTTTACCGGAAGGAACCGATCCGGATAAAGAGGACCAGGGGAAATTAGTTTATAGCATAAACAATGTGCCGCCTGGAGTAACCTTTGATGCGACCTCCCGCCGTTTGCAATGGACGCCGTCTTTTGAACAGGCGGGAAATTATACAGCAACCTATTTAGTTACCGACGCCGGTGGATTATCCGCCCAAACACCTTTAAACATTACCATCGCCAATATGAATCGGCCGCCGGTGCTGCCCGAGGTGAGAAATCTGCAAGTGGAGGAAGGTCAAACTCTGCGAGAAGTATTTCCCGAAGCCAACGATCCAGATCAGGATGACGCCGGGAAACTTGTATACGAGCTAAGCAACATGCCAGCCGGAGCAAACTTTAACAGCAGCACCCGCACCCTGGAATGGACTCCTGGTTTTAATCAAGCCGGCGAATATTCTCCTGTTTATCGGGTAAAAGATGCGAACGGAGAAGTCGCAACCGCAGCGTTATCCATAACAGTGAAAGATGTGAATCGTTCACCGGAAATCAAAGAAGTTGGTATGAAAACAGTGAAAGAAGGCGAAGAAATATCTTTCAAAGTGGAGGTGAGCGATCCAGACGAGCAGGATCAGGGAAAAATTTCGCTCTCGGCTCAGGGAGTTCCCTCTGGTGCCAATTTTAATGGTGGCACGGGAGTTTTCTCCTGGATTCCGCGTGAAGATCAACAAGGCGAATACCAGATCACTTTTTCAGCCAGAGATCCGCAGGGAGCCAGTGCTCAGATCACCATAAAAATCGTTGTAGAAGATGTTCCTCCACCGCAATAAACAGCCATTATTTTTAAGAATATCATTCACAAAAAGCCTCCTCAAATTGGGGAGGCTTTTTTATTGACAAAAAACAAATTACCAACGGTTTGGGGTGCTTTCATCTCCAAGAAAATAATTTTCACTAATTATTTTTCCATAGGCGATATAACAGGTAGTAGCCATGCCAGCCGATTTCTATCCCATACCGCTCGCTTTGTTAAGATGAGGATCATGCGAAATCGCAAAATTCATGAACAGATGAAAAACGGTTATATATAACTACCGGGTATCCCCCTATTTTTTTCACGATCTTATTTTTTTATTTTCATCAATCCATGTAGTCATAGGGATGACCGGGGAACAGGAAAAGACCATTCGTGACATCGTTGGGATGATTAAAAAACTGAATGGTGGGTCGTTACCGGAGAACTTTGATTTCCGCCTGGAGGTTCGGAGTAA